>NZ_JAAKNE010000036.1:0-38038 GCF_049170755.1 Aeromonas sp. 604176 | reverse complement strand
GCTTCCAAGTCTGGCGACGAAGGCAAGCTGTTCGGTTCCATCGGTACCCGTGACGTGGCTGAAGCCATCACTGCTGCTGGCGTAGCCGTTGCCAAGAGCGAAGTCCGCATGGGCAACGTTCTGCGTAACACCGGTGACTACGAAGTTGCTGTTCAGCTGCACGCTGACGTTAAAGCAACCGTACAGATCCAGGTTGTTGCCCTGTAATAGCGATTCGCTTTTGCAGAAAAAACCCGCGCTTTTGCGCGGGTTTTTTATTTTCCGGCCCGAGGGTAGAGTGAAGGTCTGTTCCACTGGAGGAGATCCCTATGGCTTGGGTAGAAGGTCGCGTCATCGAACGCATCGAATGGACACCCACCCTGTTCTCCCTGCGGGTAGCGGCCGAGCTGGCCCCCTACAAGGCAGGCCAATTCACCAAGCTGGCCCTCGAGCAGGGCGATCGCCGCATTCAGCGCGCCTACTCCTTCGTCAATCCCCCCTCTGCGCCATATCACGAGTTCTATCTGGTCGAGATCCCGAGCGGTGAGCTGACTCCGTCCCTCGGCTCGTTGCAAGCGGGCGATACCCTGCTGGTGCAATCCCAGGCCACCGGCTTTCTGACGCTGGATGAGGTGCCCGCCGGGCGCGATCTCTGGCTGCTCTCGACTGGCACTGCCATCGGCCCCTTCCTCTCCATGTTGGCAGATGGGGAAGCCTTCAACCGTTTCGAGAATCTGGTGCTGGTGCACGGGGTGCGCAAAGGCGAAGAGCTGAGCTATCAGGATTTGATCGCCAGCTTTGCCGAGCAATATGGCGAGCGTTTTTGCTATGTCCCCTTTGTCAGCCGCGAGCCTTGGCCCGATGCAATGGCAGGGCGGATCCCGGCGGCTATCGCCAATGGTCAGCTGCAGGCTAGAGTGGGGTTGGAGTTCTCACCCGAGCTGAGCCAAGTGCTGATCTGCGGCAATCCGGAGATGGTGAAAGAGACCCAGCAAACCTTGCTGGCGCTGGGGTTGGCCAAGAATCTGCGGCGGGCACCGGGCAATATCAGTGCGGAGAATTATTGGTAAAACAATCAGCACAGGGGCGCCAGGCCCCTGCTGGATAAGGAAAGGGGGGGTCAGTTTTTCTTGCCGTTACCCTTGTTTTTATCCTTCTGTTTGTCGTGACCCTGTCCCGGGTTATTGCCGCTGTGGATGCTGCGGTTGTAGTGATCCCGGTACTTGCCATCCATCTTGTCGCAGTTGAGTTTGATCCGGCTGTCGCCAATGCCAAGATCCAGACAGTTGTCTTGCCACCAGTCGTACTCCTTGTCATCCCAGTCGAGATTGATCTTGATGTCATCACCGGAGATCTTGATGCCATCGCTATTTTTGCTTGGCGGTGCCGCAACCGCGATGCCGTGCGCCATGAGCAGGGAAAGCAGCAGGGCGCCGCGTCGGATAACGGGGTTGTGTTTAGCTTGGGTCATCGCAAGGGTACTCCTGTTGTTACTGGTCGCTCTGCGAGTTGGCAGGGACCTGGTTGGTTTTCGGTGGCTGGTTGCGATTCTCTTCATCTTCCAGATTGAATTTGACCGCCTTGCAGTCGACGGTGGAGGTCTCCCCGATATCCAGAGTGAGGCAGTCGTTCTGGGTCCAGCCGAACTGTTTGTCATCCCAGTCCAGATTGAATTTAAGCTCATCGACGGAAAATTCGGTGCCACCGCTCTCTGGATATTGCTGTGTCGCAGCGGCGCCGCCGGTAACCAGAAGAAGGGAGAGTAGCAAGGTGGTCGTACTGTTCATGATGGCCTCGGATAATTGCAACGGTGGATGAGTGTACGGATCTGGGCTGAACCCGGGCGGAATCGCACCTCATCTCACCACATGATCAAGTCAGGGAGGAATTGTATCGCTTTTCTGCTGCCGATTTGTCCGTTTTGGTCGCACTCTGGGCAGCTGGTTGCCAATCTGAAGGAATTCAGTCATTTGCCCTTCTCTGTGCGAGTCTGGCGACTATAATCGGCAGCCAACTTTTCCTGCACAGCACACCCCTTCATCATGACCACACAGGACTCCTCCACACAGCGCTACCCCAAGGGGTGGTTCGCTCTGACGACGGTATACAGTTTCACCGGATTGGCCATTCTGGCCTCCATTATCTTCTCCCTGCTGCTGTTCCTCTCCATCGATGACAACCCGCTGATGAAGTGGCTGTTCGGCGGCTTGGCCATCATCTTCGAGCTGGGCAAGTTTTACGTCTGGTACGAGTACGGCGAGCGCAAGGCGCGGCGGGATCTGAGTGGTGCTCTCTGGTCGCTGCTGTTTTACAGCGTGCTTGCGGCCATCTCCATCGGCGGCAGTATTGGTGGCATCAACAGCGCCACCAATACGGTGTTGAGCCAGCAGGCGCGCCACGAGCGGGAGCTGGCCCGTTTCGACGAGCAGATCGCCAGCATCGAGCGGCAGATCCAGCTCAACGAAGAGGCGGCCCGCAAATACATCGAGCTGGAGCGCATCTCCAGTGGCGTCTCCTCGTTGCAGCACGCCAACACCAAGCTGCGCTTGCAGCAGGATGAGCTGCGCCAGCAGCGCGATGCCAAGCCGGTCAACGAACAATCCTCCATGTTGGGGCTGATGAGCAGTCTGGCGGACGGGGTGGGAATGAGCATCAGTCAGGTGCAGTTCCTGCTGGTCTGCTTCCTCTCGGTGCTGCTCGACGTGTTCGGTGCCTTTTTCGTCAGCCTGATCGGCGAGGAGAACCGCTTTCGCCGGATGTGGCGTGGGCAGCAGGACCAAGCTCGCAGAGAGGCGCAGGAAGCGTTGGCGATGGCGGCACAGCCCGAGCCCATCATGCCCCCCGAGCCCGCCCCCGAAGTGCTGGAGCAGGTGCGCGGAGCGCTGATGAGTGGTGAGCTCAAGTGCAGCAAGCGCTCGGTGGCGCAGGCGCTGTCACTCTCGCTGGAGGAGGTGGATCGGGTGTTCCACCATCTGCTGTCGCAAGGGGTGTTGGGGCAGGGGAGCAATCGCCACTACTACCTCAATCCGGCGCTGGAGCAGCAAGCTGGATAATAAGAAGGCCACCGGAACGCGGTGGCCTTTTTCATTATCGAGTGGCTGTGGCACTCAGTGAGTCAGCACCATCATCAGGCTGAGGAAGGCGGCCAGTCCGCCACCGATGCCGATGATCCAGTAAAACCCCTTGGCCCCCTGTTTGAGCGGGATGCGGAAGTAGAGCAGAAACGCCCACCACCCCAGTGCCAGCAACAGAGGAATAAGAAACATTCGAGCCATGGTGTCCTCGCTGTTATTCTGTTGACCCTTGATCAATCAACAGGATGGATTGTGCAATGACGCAACTACAGATTACCGCATTCGGTGACCCCTCGGTACTCAAGCTCAACCCTTCCCTCGATAAGGTGCCAGCCGATGGCGAAGTGCGGGTGCGCATCTGCTTTGCGGGGGTCAATCCCATCGATGCCAAAACTCGCGCCGGTCTTGGCTGGGCGGCTGCCCAGAACAAGGACAAGCTGCCCTGGACACCGGGTTATGACATCTCCGGCGTGGTAGAGAAGGTTGGCCCCGGCGTGACCTCGCTGGTCGAGGGGGATCGGGTGTGCGGCATGGTCGGTTTTCCCCTCACCGCCGGTGGCTACGGGGAGTCTGTGGTGGCAAGCGAGAGCGAGCTGGTCAAACTCGACGGGGTGAGCCTGCAGCAGGGGGCGGCGCTGCCGCTGGCCGGTCTCACCGCCTGGCAGGGGCTGCTTGAGCACGGCGGCCTCCAAAGCGGTCAGCGGGTATTGATCCTCGCCGGTGCCGGTGGTGTCGGCCATCTTGCGGTGCAGTTTGCCAGCGCCTATGGCGCCGAGGTGGTGGCTACCGCCAGCCCCGACAACCATGGCTTCCTCCATGCTTTGGGGGCGCGCTGGATGGTGGATTACCATGATGCTAACTGGCCAGCACGGGTGGTGGCAGAGGCCGGCCAGGTCGATCTGGTGCTGGATCTGGTAGGCGGCGAGAGCGGCAAGGCGGCGCTCGCCTGCGTCAAGCTGGGTGGCCGTCTGGTGACTGTGCCCACCATTACCGCCCAGCAGATCAAGGATGCAGGGGCTGCGGCGGGTATCGAGGTGGTCGGCATGTTGGTTCACCCTGACCAGAAGCAGCTGGGTCAGATGTTGATGCTGCTGCGTCAGGGGGAGGTGAAGGTCACCCTCGCCGGTGAATTCCCCCTGGCCGAGGGGGCGCTGGCCCATCAGGCCATCGAAGGGGGCCATGTGCGCGGCAAGCTGCTGCTGCGGATGCCTGCGGCCGACGGCTATCCCGGATGAGCGAGATGATGGAGATGGGGCTGGGGTGGCTCTTTTTAAGCGCCTTTACCTCAGCCACCCTGTTGCCCGGCAGCTCGGAAGTGCTGCTGGGAGCCATGGCGGCCAAGGGGGAGTGGAGCATGGCGAGCCTGCTGCTGTGGGCGACGCTGGGCAATACCCTCGGCTCCATGACCACCTGGTGGCTCGGCTGGCTCGCCACCTTCAAGAAAAAACCGGACGATTTTCAAGGCCGTGGGGAACAAAAAGCCTTAGGCTGGCTCAAACAACATGGTCACTGGTGTCTGCTGCTTGCCTGGACGCCGGTGGTCGGTGATGGTCTCTGTCTGTTGGCCGGTTGGCTGCGCCTCTCCTTCTGGCGCTCTCTCATTTTGATCGGGCTCGGCAAATTGTTCCGTTATGCCCTGGTTTTTCTGCTGGCCAGTCACATTTTCTAGCCTGTTTTTGTCACTCACGAGGTTACCGTGAACAAAGTCATACCTTTAACGATTCTGCTGGGCTTCACCCTGCCGGTGCTGGCGGCACCGACCCTGATTGCCGAACAGGGCAAGGAGGAGGGCAAGCTCGCCATCCCCTACCAGATGTACAAGCTGGACAACGGCCTGACCGTGATCCTGGCTCCCGACCGCTCAGATCCGCTGGTGCACCTCGATGTGACCTATCACGTCGGTTCATCCCGCGAGACGGTCGGCAAGTCCGGTTTCGCCCACTTCTTCGAGCACATGATGTTCCAGGGCTCCAAGCACGTCGGTGATCAGGAGCATATGCGGATCATCAACGAGGCCGGTGGTGACATGAACGGCACCACCAACAAGGACCGCACCAACTACTACGAAACTGTGCCTGCCAACCAGCTGGAAAAAGTGCTCTGGCTGGAGGCGGATCGGATGGGCTTCCTGCTCGATGCGGTGAGCCAGAAGAAGTTCGAGATCCAGCGCGCCACCGTCAAGAACGAACGGGCCCAGCGGGTCGACAACCAGCCGTACGGGCTGGTGAGCGAGAAGGTGGGGGAGGCGCTCTATCCGCGCACTCACCCCTACTCTTGGCAGCCTATCGGTTACGTGGAAGATCTCGACCGGGTCGATGTGAACGACCTCAAGCAGTTCTTCCTGCGCTGGTATGGCCCCAACAACGCCACCCTGACTCTGGGCGGCGACTTTGACAGCAAGCAGGCTCTCGAGTGGATCGAGAAGTACTTCGGCTCCATCCCGCGCGGCCCGGATGTGGCCGAGCCGACGCCAAAGCCGGTGACCCTGCCCGAGACCCGCTACGTGACGCTGCAGGACAAGGTGCACCTGCCGCTGCTCTATATCAGCTACCCCACCGTCTCCCTTGGTGATCCGCAGGAGCCGGCACTCGACATGTTTGCCGACGTGCTGGGCGGTTCCGCCAGCTCCATGCTCTACCAGTCGCTGGTGAAAACCGGCAAGGCGATCGATGTGGGGGCGTCCCACTACTGCGAAGAGCTGGCCTGTGCCCTGACCGTCTACGCCTACCCCAATCCATCGCAGGATGGCAGCCTCAAGACCCTCAAGGGGGAGGTGGACAAGGTGATCGGCGAGTTCGCCCAGCGCGGCCTCAAGCCGGAAGATCTGGAGAAGGCGATCGCCAAGTACCGTGCCTCCGCCATCTGGGGTCTGGATAGCGTCTCCGGCAAGGTGAGCCAGCTCGCCATGGGTCAGGTGTTTGCCCAGGATCCCAACTACGTCTTCAAGACCCTCGACGCCATCGGCAAGGTGACCCCGGAGCAGGTGAAGGCTGCCTACGACAAGTTCATCGCCGGCAAGCCGGCGGTGGTGCTGAGCGTGGTGCCCAAGGGCAAGACAGAGTGGCAGGTTGCCACCCCGAACTTTACCCCCGCCAAGCGCGAGCTGCCGGATTACAGCAAGCATGACGAGGCGCTGGCCGAACGACCGGTAAAAGACAATTTCGATCGCAGCGTGCAGCCCAAGGCGAGCGAGGCGGTGAGCGTCAAGGTGCCCGCCATCTGGCACGGCAAGCTCGACAAGAACATCGAGATCATTGGCACCAAGAGTGACGAGATCCCCGCGGTCTCCATCATGATCGCCCTGCCGGGCGGCATTCGTGCCGAAGATAAGGGGCAACTGGGGCTGGCCAATCTGACCGCCGCTATGATGGGGCAGGGCACGGTGCGCCTGACCGAGGCTCAGCTGAGCGATGAGCTGCAAAAGCTGGGCTCAAGCATCGATGTCTCCAGCGCCCAGTACAACAACCTCATCACCGTCAGCTCGCTGGCGGACAAGTTGCCCCAGACCCTGGCGCTGGTGCGCGAGGTGCTGGAGCGTCCGGGCATGCGGGAGGCGGACTTCGAGCGGGTCAAGGCGCAGCTGCTGCAAGGGATGCAACAGGCCCAGCAGCAGCCCGAGTGGCTGGCCGGGCAGGCGTTCCGCGAGCTGGTCTACGGCAAGCAGAACCGCCTCGGTCAACCTACCGACGGGGTTGCGGCCGATGTGGCCAAGCTGACCCTGGCGGACGTGAAGCACTTCTATCAGGCCTACTACAACCCCACCAACGCCAAAGTGGTGGTGGTCGGTGATGTGGACCAGAAGCAGATCGAGGAGCAACTTGGCTTCCTGACCGACTGGAAAGGGGCAACGCCGACCCTGGGGGATCTCAAGCTCAAGGGTGAGCAGGCCAAGCCGGGCATCTATCTGGTCGACAAGCCGGGAGCGCCCCAGTCGGTGATCCGTATCGGCCGTCGCGCCATGCCGTTCGATACCACGGGGGATTACTTCACCGCCGGGCTGATGAACTTCAACCTGGGTGGCAACTTCAACAGCCGCATCAACCTCAACCTGCGGGAAGACAAGGGCTACACCTACGGCGCCAGCTCGGGTTTCTCCGCCAACCGCGAGGTGGGCACCTTCGCCACCGGCGCCAATGTGCGGGCCGATGCAACCGTCGATGCCATCCGCCAGTTCCTCAAGGAGATGGACAACTACCGCAAGAGCGGCCCGACCCCGGTCGAGCTGGCCTATATGCGCAGCGCGGTCTCCCAGCAGGATGCCCTCTCTTACGAGACCTTGGGCCAGAAGGCGGGCTTCCTGCTGCAGATGGTGATGTATGACCTGAAACCGGACTATGTGCAGGCCCAGAACAACCTGATCAAAACGGTGTCGCCCGAGGCGCTGAAGGCCAGTGCCGCCCGTTGGCTCAATCCGGCCGACATGGTGATCGTGGTGGTGGGAGACAAGCAAAAGCTTGAAAAACCCCTGAAGGAGCTTCATCTTCCCATCTATCCGCTGCAGTTGCCGTAACTGACGCTTTATAAAAATCAAGAGCCGCCCCGGATGGGGCGGCCTCACATGAGCCGTGAATATGACTACAACAAGCTTGTCGCTCACCGAGTTGCTGAATGCGTTGGGATCACCGGAGCGCCTCACCGCGCTCAAGGGGATCCGGCGCGGGATCGAACGTGAATGCCTGCGCATCACGCCGGATGGCCGACTCGCCCAGAGTGACCATCCCCGGGCGCTGGGCTCGGCCCTGACCCATCCCAATATCACCACCGACTACTCGGAGAGCCTGCTGGAGTTCATCACCCCGGCCACCGACTCCATCGACAGCCTGATGGAGCAGCTCGGCGACATCCATCACCATGTGATTCAACATCTGGGTGACGAGCGGATCTGGCCACTCTCCATGCCCTGCTTTGTTGGCGGTGAGGAGAGCATCCGGCTGGCCCAGTACGGCAGCTCCAACATCGGCAAAATGAAGACCCTCTACCGGCAGGGGTTGAAGAATCGCTACGGCAGCCTGATGCAGGTGATCGCCGGGGTGCACTTCAACTTCTCCATGCCCGACAGCTTCTGGAGCGAGTGGCAGGAACTGGTGTGCGAAGGGTGCTGCAGCCAGCGCTTTATCTCCGACAAGTACATGGGGCTTATTCGCAACGTCTACCGCTTCGGCTGGCTGGTACCCTATCTGTTCGGTGCCTCTCCGGCCATCTGCGAATCCTTCCTCAAAGGGCGCAAGAGCAACCTGCCGTTCGAGAAGACCGGCAAGGGTACCCTCTATCTGCCTTACGCTACCGCGCTGCGTCTCTCCGATCTGGGCTATACCAACAGCGCCCAGGCTGGGCTCAAGATCAGCCACGACAGCCTGCCGGCCTATGTCAGCAGCCTGCGCCGGGCGATCAATACCCACAATCCCGACTTTGCCAAGATCGGGGTCAAGGTGGATGGGGAGTATCGTCAGCTCAATGAAAACGTGTTGCAGCTGGAGAACGAGCTCTACGCCCCGATCCGTCCCAAGCGCACCCCGCGCAGCGGCGAGAAGCCCTCGGATGCGCTGGATCAGCGCGGCATCGAATACATCGAGCTGCGCACCGTGGACGTCAACCCCTTCACCCCGCTCGGTATCGATGCCGACCAGATCCGCTTCTTCGATCTGTTCCTGGTCTGGTGCCTGCTGCGCCCCTCTCCGGTGCTGAGTGACGAGGAGATTGCCCGCAACCGCCGCAACCAGAACAAGGTGGTGCTGGAAGGGCGTCGTCCCGGCCTGATGCTGGAAGATGAGCAGGGCAATGTCATTGGCCTCAAAGAGTACGGCCTCAAACTGTTTGACGAGCTGGCTCAGGTGGCCGATCTGCTGGATCGCTGCTGCGGCCGCAACCGCTACCGTGAGACGCTGACGATGCATCGCGAGAAGCTGCTCAACCCCGAGCTCACCTACTCCGCCCGCATGCTCAATGAGCTGCTGGAGAGCGGCAAGGACAACGGCTGCTATGGTGACAAGCTGGCGACCCGCTATCGCGAGGAGCTGCTGGCAGGGGAGCTGCAGTACTGGGATGAGGCCTACTTTGCCGGTGAGGCGAAGGATTCGCTGGCCAAGCAGCGCGAACGCGAGCGCAGCGACAGCCTGTCGTTCGATGACTTCCTGGCCGACTACTTCGGAACCAGTACCACCACGGCCTGAAGACGGGTTCGTACCAACCAAAGTGCCAACAAAAAGCCGCTCGAGTGAGCGGCTTTTTTCTTTCTCTGAACCTGAGCGATATCAGACGTGGTTGTACTCAGACATGGTTATACATGGCCTCGATTTCGCTCTGATACTTGGCTTCGATGATCTTGCGGCGCAGCTTCATGGTGGGGGTCAGTTCACCCAACTCCATGGAGAAGGCGCTCGGCAGCAGGGTGAACTTCTTCACCTGCTCGAACTTGGCCAGCTCTTTTTGCAAGTCGGCGATGCGGGCTTCGAAGAACTCCATTACCCGGGAGTGGCGCAGCAGCTCGGTCTTGCACTGGTACTGCAGGTTGATGGAGCGGGCGTACTCCTCCAGCGACTCGAAGCAGGGCACGATCAGCGCAGAGACGAAGTGACGGGCATCGGCGACGATGGCGATCTGCTCGATAAAGCGATCCTTGCCGATGGTCCCTTCCACCAGCTGCGGGGCCACGTACTTGCCGTTGGAGGTCTTCATCAGCTCCTTGAGGCGCTCGGTGAAGTAGATATTGCCCTGGCTATCGAGCTCACCGGCATCGCCGGTACGCAGGAAGCCATCCTCGGTCATCACTTCGGCAGTCGCGTCCGGCTTGTTGTAGTAGCCGCGCATTACTGTGGGGGAGCGCACCAGCAGTTCGTTGTTCTCCCCCAGCTTCACCTCGATGCCGTTCAGTGCCGTGCCGATGGAGCCCAACTTGAACTGGCTATCCTCGTAGCAGCAGACGGTGGCGGTGGTCTCGGTCATGCCGTAGCCGTACTTGAGGTTGAGCCCCATCGCCTGGAAGAAGAGGTTCACATCGTCGGCAAGACGGGCGCCTGCCACCGGCAGAAAGCGGGTGCGGCCGCCAAAGCGGGCGCGCAGCTTGCGAAACACCAGTCGCTCGGCGAGCCAGAGCTGGCCGTAGAGCAGAGGGGAGGCGGACTTGCCCGCCTGACGGGTGGCAACCATCTGCTTGCCGACCCGGGTCGCCCAGCCAAACAGAGCGCGACGCAGAGCAGGAGCCTGAGCCACCTTGGCCTGGATCATGGCGTAGGCCTTCTCGTAGAGGCGCGGCACGGCGCACATTACGGTCGGCTGCACCTCGCCAATCACATCCATCACCTTCTGTGGATCGCGGATATAGACGTTCTCGGCACCGCAGTAGAGCACGTAGTAGCTCCATGCCCGCTCGAATACGTGGCTGAGCGGCAGCATGCAGAGCGACACATCCTGTTCGTTGAGGTCGAGGCGGCTGTTGTGCATCTCGAAACAGGCGGCGATGTTGCTGAAGTCGAGCATGACCCCCTTGGGCTCGCCTGTGGTGCCGGAGGTGTAGATCAGGGTCAGCAGATCATCCATCCGGTACTGGGTTTCCCGTACTCGCAGTTCCTGCTCGCTGGGCTGATGGTTGCCGGAGACCAGAAATGTCTGGAAGTGGCTCGCCTGCTCGCAGCCGCGCAGGTTGACGCTGCCGTCGAGGGCGATGAGCTGGCGGATCTCGCCGCTTTCAATCAGTTGCAGCGCCTGATCGAACTGAGGTTGCTCGCCAACGAACAGTACCTTGATGCCGGCATCTTTGACGATGTAGCGCAGCTGATCGAGCGTGCTGGTGGGATAGATAGGGACGCTGACACCGCGGGCGGCAAGGATGCCGAGATCGGCCTGGGTCCACTCCGGCATGTTGCGGGCATAGATGCCGACCATTTCGGTTGGCTGGTGGCCGGCCCGGATCAGCGCCTGTGCGCAGTAGTCCATGGCCTGGCCCAGAGTACGCCAGCCGATGGCGCGCCACTGGCCATCTTGCTGAACCCGCAGGGCAGCCTTGTTGCCAAGCTGGGCAATACGTTCACGCATCAGTCGAACCAGATGAAGCTTCGGCATCAGTTAAACATCCTTTAATTACAGTTGTACGCCCGCGAGGGCACTAAAAATCGGGCTAGAGTTTAAACTCCAACATTACAGCTTACAAGTGTTCGCCGTTTGTCTTGGATCACAAAGAGCGCAAATAGCTCTTCCTTTGCGCAGACTGGCCGATACTGCAAAGGAGCAAAGGGAGAGTTAACGATATGAATCTATGGATGAAAGGGGCATTGGCCGTGATCGGGCTCATGATGGTGGGGGGCGGGGCGGCCTGGTACTTTCTGGGCAAGACACAGCAGCCTGCGAATCCCTGGTATGAAGGGGCGGAGGGATACCAGCAGGCCCAACAGCAGGCATTGGCGCTGGGCTATCCGCTGCTCTATGTGCTGGAGACCCCCAAGTGCCGTCGCTGCAAGGCATTGAACGAACGCTTCTGGCGCAGTGAAGAGATGAGAGTGCCGTTGAGCCGATTGGTCAAGGTGCGGCTCAATCCGGGCAAGGGGGATGGTAGTGAACAGATCCTGCGCCGTTTTCCCAAGGTGGCCACACCGCCCGGCATCTATATCCAGCAGCCGGGTCAACCCCTCAAACCGATCAAGATAGTGGTGGATATACAGCAGATCTGGATGCCGGGGAAAACCTGGCTGCGGGGCTTCTATATGCCGCTTTCCGCCGCCGGATTCGAGGCGGTGGTTCACACCACTCTCTCCTTGCAGGATCCGGCGATGGATAACGCCCCCCTCGATTGAGGCGGGATCAGCTGAAGTCGAACAGGCGGGACATCAGTACCGCATCTTCCCGATCATTGCCGGTGCCGTAGTAGTCGGCGCGGCGGCAATACTCGGCAAAGCCGGCGCTCTCGTAGAGGTTGATGGCGGTCTGGTTGCCTGCCCGCACCTCGAGAAACCAGGCCTCTGCCCCGGCTTGTTTGCTGCGAGTCAGGTAGGCTTGCAGCAGTGTCCGTCCCAACCCCTTGCCCTGAAATTCGGGGTGGACACAGATATTCATCAGCGAGCTGTCTCCGGCCACCAGATCCGAGATATAGAAGCCGGCCGGGCGACCATCGACCAGCATCAAGCCGTTGAGATAGCGAGGACCGAAGCAGGATAGCAGGTTGGCCTGGCTCCAGGGCTCCTTGTGGGCGGCCTGCTCTATGGGATAGACAAGGTCGAAATCGGCTTCGAGCAGGGGACGAAACTCAGGCATGTTGACTCCGGGTGACTGGGTGGAGGATGTCGGGGTTGGCAAAGACGACTTTTGTAAAATCAGGTAAAAAGAGCGGCTTCCAAGAGGGCGTTGAAGGCATGATGCAGGATCATGCCGTACTGTTCGCCAGGTGTCGGCGTAGTTGTTGCCACAGGGCGCGCTTTTGTGCGGCACTGGGGGCCAGCGGACAGATCAACGCATCGGGTCGTTCCGGGTTGGCCTCCGTCAGCCAGAGCAGAGGGGAGGCGCCCGCCGTTTGCAGATCGGTAGGCGGCAGCTCGCTGAGCAGTGAGACCTCGTCGGGGGTCATGCCGAGCAGCTGGCAGATATCCGCCAGCAGCGTGGTGGCAGGCAGCTGAGGCGCCAGCAACCAGAGTTTGCCGCTGGGCAGCGGAGCGCGGGTGGCCGGTGCTGTCTGGTCGGGCTGCACGGCATCTTGCGCAAGCTCGGGTACGAGATCTGCCCCCAGCAATGCCGGACGACGCAGTTGCCAGCTTTGAATGCCCATGCGGGCCAACATGCTCTGACGAACGGGATCTTGCATTTGAGGCGACTCACTCTTGATCTGCATTGGGGAAAATTGTGTTGCGCAGGGTACACTCGAACCGCTTTTGCTGCACCCTTTGCAACGCATCATCTGGCGCATGCGGGCATGGTGCCATCACGACACTGGCTATGCATGGGCGCAGCACGCTGCCGATACGGTATCGTACTGGCCTTGCGTTTTTTCCTGCCAGAGGCGGGTATTGTGCGGCAAGAGATACCAGAATAAACATCATAACAAGACAAAACCCAAGGTCGAGCAAATGGATATCGCGCCTTGGGGCTAACATCATCCCAGCTTCGGAACACTCTCTATGTCGTCTTTAGCTCAAGCCCAGAACCCTGCGCGTCTTATTCCCATCCAGGAGCGCCTGCCCCGGCTGCTGGCAGCCCTCGGTGAGGGGCTTTATGAACGGCAGGATGCCCTGCGCCTCGGTCTGCTGGCAGCCCTCAGTGGCGAGAGTGTCTTCTTGCTGGGGCCACCCGGTATCGCCAAGAGTCTGATTGCCCGTCGCCTCAAGCTGGCCTTTCACGACGCCCGCCACTTTGAATATCTGATGACCCGTTTCAGCACACCGGAGGAGGTATTTGGCCCCCTCTCCATTCAGGCGCTGAAAGAGGATGGCAAATACCTGCGCCTCACTGCCGGCTATCTGCCGGAGGCTGAGGTGGTGTTCCTCGACGAGATCTGGAAGGCGGGTCCCGCCATTCTCAACACCCTGCTCACCGCCATCAACGAACGGCAGTTCCGCAATGGTGATAGCCAGCATCCCATCCCCATGCGGCTGCTGGTGACCGCCTCCAACGAGCTGCCGGCGCCGGACAGCGGACTGGAAGCGCTCTACGACCGGATGCTGGTGCGGATCTGGATGGACCGGGTGCAGGAGAAAGCCAACTTTCAATCCATGCTGGCCAGCGACGGTCACGCCCACCAGAATCTGCCGGAATCCCTGCAGATCCGGGGGGATGAGTACGAGCAGTGGCAGAGCCAGATTGAGCAGGTGCGCCTGCCGGATGCCTGTTTCGAACTTATCTATCAGCTGCGCCAGCAGCTAGACAGCCAGCTGGCCCATCGCTGTTATGTGTCGGATCGCCGCTGGAAGAAGGCGGTACGGCTCATCAAGGCGAGCGCCTTCTTCAATGGCCGCGATGAGGTCGCACCGGTAGATCTGCTGCTGTTCAAGGATTGTCTCTGGCACGACGAGGAGTCCCGCACCGCCCTGCTGGAGATGATGACCGAGTTCTCCCGTCTCTACGGTTATCAGCAACTGGCCTTGACCCGCCAGCTGCTTGCCCTGCGGGATCAATTCAAACAGCTCAAACAGGGCGTGGCCCAGCGTCTCTGCTGCAAGGCGCGCAAGCGCAAGCAGTGGTTTGGCAGACGGGCGAGGGGGATCGAGATCCCGCTCGCCAACGCCAGACCCTTTGGCAAGCAGGTGCACTTCCATCTGCTCACCCCGGCCCCGCTGGATGGCAGCGATCCCGAGCGTCTCACCAGCACCCTGGTGTTCGATCGTACCCTGCTTTCCCATTGGCATCCGACCGGTGAGGCGCTGGTGGGTTATCAATATGGCAACCCGAAAGAGGGACACTACGAGCTGGTACTTGACGATGAGCTGCGCCTGCAGGTGCTCGATATCCAGCGCCAGCAGATCCCGCTGGTATTGATGGAGCGCAACGCCATCCCCGAGGTGGTGCTGGAGCCCTGGCTGCAAGCGCTCGATGAGCTGCTTGCCCAGGTTGGCAAGGTGGTGCAGGAGCTTAAACAGCAGCGCACTCTGTTCGATCGTCATCGGCAGCACCTCTTTATTGCCCAGCGCTGGCTGCAACAGGTGGAAGACAGCTTCTTCGTGCTGAGCCGGGATCTTGAACTGCTGCGCGGCGAGCTGACACAGTGGCGCGAGCGGTTGCCAAGGCTGGACGAGTAAGGAGCGCTCATGCTTGAGATTGGCATGCTGGATCTGGGGCTCCTGATCGGTGAAGGGGAGCTGGCAGGGGAGGTGGCTCTTTTGCTTGCTGCGTCGCCCAAGATCTCCGAGTTCATCAAGCGCTCCCCGCTGCAGGGCAAGCTGCTGAAAAAGCGCCTGCAGAGCTGGGGTGAGCAGCTTGGCGAGGAGATCCGTCACAAGCCGGTGCCGGTGGCGCTGGAGCAGGAGTACCTGCTCTATCAGGCGCACCGGCAGTTGCCGATGACCGAACTGATAGGCCGTTTGCCCGCCCTGCTGGAGTCGCTGGATCACTACAGCCCCTTTGCCGGTGAGGCCCGTTCGCTGGTTCGCCAGCTGATGGCTCACCCCACCGAGGGGCTGCGCCAGCTCTTTATCGATAAGTGGCGCGCCAGTCTGGTGGGGAGCCTGCTGCAACTGCAGCAGCAG
The DNA here is from genome assembly GCF_049170755.1 of Aeromonas sp. 604176. Taxonomy (NCBI): domain Bacteria; kingdom Pseudomonadati; phylum Pseudomonadota; class Gammaproteobacteria; order Aeromonadales; family Aeromonadaceae; genus Aeromonas; species Aeromonas sp. 604176. Next base: position 22,824 of record NZ_JAAKNE010000036.1, on the reverse strand, counting down.
ATCGCCGAGGCGGAGCGGGAGAAGCAGCGTCAGGAGATTGAAGATCAGCTGCTGGCGAGCCGCACCCTGGCCGATGCCCTCGATCCGAACCAGATCTCAGCCGGTGGTCTTTGGGATCTGGCGCAGGGGCACTGGCACAAACGCAGTCTGGTGCTGGTCAAGCAATACGCCCGTATGTTGCAGCGCGAGCCCTTGCTGGCGGAGATTGCCGCTCTTCTCGGGCGCAGCGAGCGGGATCGCCGGGCGCAGGAGCAGCCGGTGCCACCGGTTCAGGTGCTGGAGCTGGAGCCCGCCCCCAGCGACGATGTGCCAGACGACCTGGTGGGCATCCACCAGGCGAGCGACCTGATGCGGCTACTGCCAAGCGAGGCGGTGATGCTGGGGCTGCCGGAGCTGGAGCTGGAGTTCTACCGCCGCTATCTGGAGCGGCGCCTGCTCAGTTACCAGTCACGCGGCACCTTGCCGCGCCAGCGCATCATGCTGCGCACCCCGGAGCAGGGGGGGCAGCAGTTGCAGCAGCGGGGCCCCTTTATCGTCTGTGTCGATACCTCCGGCTCCATGGGGGGCTATCCCGAGGAGTGTGCCAAGGCACTCTTTCTTGCGCTGCTCAAGGTGGCGATGGATGAGAAGCGCGGTTGCTACCTGATGCTCTTCTCTACCGAGGTGGCGACCCTTGAGATCACCGCCGATACCGGACTGGACAAGGCGGAGCGCTTCCTCTCCATGAGCTTTCACGGTGGTACCGATCTGGTGCCTTGTCTGGAGAAGGCGCTGGTCAAACTCGATGAGCCCGCTTTTGCCAAGGCAGATGTGCTGGTTATTTCGGACTTTATCGCTCAGAGTCTGCCCCATGCCCTGCTCGAGCAGATGAACCGCTATCGCCAGCGCCAGACCCGCTTTCACGCAGTGGCCATGTCCCGGCACGCCAAACCGGCACTGTTGCGGGTCTTTGACAACAGCTGGCTGCTCGATTGCGGTCTGCGCGGCCGGCTACTGCGGCGCTGGCAGCATCATTAGTTACCGGGAGGGAGCCAGCCCCCTCTTTCGCTCTGTATCCCCCTCCTCATTCCAACGTTATGATATTGCTGTAAAATGTGAGATGAAACCCATTCAAGTCCTCTCTCCTTGCGGTAGCCTTTACAGCCGTTGTTACAGGGTGATTTTCCGGTATCGGGTCGCCTGCTGCTCTTTCCCCATTCATCCGGAGTGTTTATGAGCCGACTTGCCTTGCTGCTGTTGCTGGCGGTATTCGGGCTGGCAGCCAGACCCTTGTCCCCCGAGCAGTTGGAAAATGAACTGGAGGAGATGGAGCAGGTCCATCAGCCTATCGAGTTGCTGCGGGAGCGCGTTGCTCGCTTGCTGCGGGATGGCAGCGACTATCCACCGTCCCAGCTGATGCGGATCAGTCGTCTGGCTTGTTGGGCCCAATCTGCCGATGACATCCAGGCGTCTCGCCGTGCGATTGCGTATGCCGACAGCCAACTGGTGCTGGCTCAACAACGGGGAGATGACGCAGCCATTGCCGAGTTGCTCATCTGTCGTGGCTGGTTCAATCAGCTGCTCGGCGAGGTGGCACAGGCCCGTCGGGATTATGATGAGGGGCTGCGGTTGGCAGGGGAGGCCGCTGTGCTCAAGCTGGAGGCGCTGGCGCTGTCCCACCGGGGAGCCATGTTGTCGTTTCAGGGGGCGTCAGGGCAGGGGCTGGTGGATCTCACCAGGGCGCACGACATCTACGAACGGTTGGGATTGACCACCTGGTATAACCGGGCGCAGCTCGAGATTGCCGCCGCGTTTCGCCGCATGGGTCTCTATGCCGAGGCTCTCACTACCCTGAACCGGTTGCATGAACACTTTGCCCACAACCATGACGGGTTCGGTTTGGCCAGGATGAGAGAGCAGCTGGCTCTGGTCTATCTGGAGACGGGGCGCTATCAGGAAGCGCAGCAGGAGCTCGAACGTAGTCTCGCCTTTTTGCAACAACCCGAGTACCGGATTGAACATGCGGATCGTCAAGTGATGCTGGCGGAGGCTCTGCTCGGTCTGGCGCGCCTGGAGCAGGCCGGACGCTTGCTGGCGCAGGCAGCAGGCGTGCTCACCCCTGAAGTTGATCCTATCCTCCACGCCCATCTCGAGCTGGTAATGGCCAAACTGCAGGTGAAAATGCGGGATCCGGCCCCGGCCTTGAGCGCACTGGCGAAGATTGAACCGATCCTGAAGGCTGAGGGGCACACTCGTTACCTGATGGATCTCTACGCAGTGCGCAGCGAAGCATTCGAGCTGCAAGGGAACTATCCGGCTGCGCTGGCGGCCTTGCGGGATCATTTGGTGCAAGAGCAGCGCCTCGACCAGATGCAGCGAGAGCAGAGTACAGCCTGGGTGCGCGGCCAGTTTGAACTGACCCGCCAGGCGGAAGAGAACAAGCGGTTGCGGGTCGAGCAGCAGTTGCAGCGGCAGGAGCTGGCGCAGATCAAGGAGCGTCGCTTCTGGTTGCTGGTGGTGATGGTGCTCTGCGGTGGAGTGGCTCTGCTGACGATGAGGTGGTTGCTGGAGCGCAATCGTCGGATGCATCGGTTGGCCTTTACCGATGAGCTGACCGGCATCGATAACCGGCGTCGGGTGCTGGTGGATGGGCGCGAGCACTTTGAGCTGGCCCGCAGGCAGCGAATGCCCTTTTCTCTGCTGCTTTTTGATATCGATCACTTCAAGCGGATCAACGATTCGCTGGGTCATCATCAGGGAGATCGGGTACTGCAGTGGGTATCCAGAATGGTGGCAAGAGAGTTGCGGCAGCAGGATCTGCTGGGCCGTACCGGTGGAGAGGAGTTTTTGGCACTGCTGCCGGAGACGGGGCTGGAGGAGGCGTCCCGTTTGGCTGAGCGGATCCGCGCCAGGGTCGGCCAACGGGCGTTGCCCGGTTTGTCCCATCCGGTGACCATCAGCATCGGGTGTGCCTGCCAGCGCGATGATGATCAGGATCTGGCCGCGTTGATCCGGCGTGCGGATGAGGCTCTCTACCGGGCAAAAGGGGCCGGGCGCAACCGGGTGGAAACAGACGACTGACGGACTGGGTATTTTTCACCCGCGCGGGTATAATGTCGCGCAATTTTGCTTTGACTCAGGCGAGAAGACCCATGTAACGCAACCCTCCTCCCTCTCTCCACCAGGTTGGCAAGACGCCAGCTGGCGTGGCTTTCGTTGCGTATACATGTGCCGTGAGCGGCATTCCGGATTTATTCCCACGGTGGCTGATGCCACCGCTCAATAGAAGAACGTTGAATTATGTCAGCTGAATTTCTGAGTGAAGTCTCCAAGAGACGCACTTTTGCGATCATTTCGCACCCGGATGCGGGTAAAACCACCATCACCGAGAAAGTCCTGCTGTTCGGACAGGCCATTCAGCGCGCCGGTACCGTCAAGGGCCGTGGCTCGGGCCAGCACGCCAAATCCGACTGGATGGAGATGGAGAAGCAGCGTGGTATCTCCATCACCACCTCGGTGATGCAGTTTCCCTATGCCGATTGTCTGGTCAATCTGCTCGACACCCCGGGTCACGAGGACTTCTCTGAAGATACCTACCGTACCCTGACCGCGGTCGACTGCTGCCTGATGGTCATCGATGCCGCCAAGGGTGTTGAAGACCGGACCCGCAAGCTGATGGAAGTGACCCGTCTGCGTGATACCCCCATCCTCACCTTCATGAACAAGCTGGACCGCGAAGTGCGCGATCCGATGGAAGTGATGGACGAGGTGGAGCGCGAGCTGAAGATCATGTGTGCCCCCATCACCTGGCCTATCGGCTGTGGCAAATCCTTCAAGGGTGTCTATCACCTCTACAAGGATGAGACCTATCTCTATCAGAGCGGTCAGGGCCACACCATCCAGGAGAAGCGGGTGGTCAAGGGGCTGAACAACCCGGATCTGGATGCCGCCGTCGGCGAAGATCTGGCCCAGCAGCTGCGTGATGAGCTGGAGCTGGTGCAGGGCGCCTCTCCCGAGTTCGATCACGATGCCTTTATCGCTGGCGAGATGACCCCGGTCTTCTTCGGTACCGCGCTTGGCAACTTCGGTGTCGACCACATGCTGGATGGCCTGACTGACTGGGCGCCGTCTCCCATGCCACGCAAGGCCGAGAGCCGCGAAGTGGTGGCGACCGAGGAGAAGTTCTCCGGCTTCGTGTTCAAGATCCAGGCAAACATGGATCCGAAGCACCGCGACCGTATCGCCTTTATGCGTATCGTGTCAGGCACCTATTCCAAGGGCATGAAGATGCGCCACGTGCGTATCGGCAAGGATGTGAACATCTCCGACGCCGTGACCTTTATGGCCGGTGACCGTGAGCAGGCGGAAGACGCCTTCGCCGGTGACATCATCGGTCTGCACAACCACGGCACCATCCAGATCGGTGACACCTTCACCCAGGGTGAAGATCTCAAGTTCACCGGTATCCCGAACTTTGCGCCGGAACTGTTCCGCCGTATCCGCCTGCGCGATCCGCTCAAGCAGAAGCAGCTGCTCAAGGGGCTGGTGCAGCTCTCCGAAGAGGGGGCGGTGCAGGTGTTCCGTCCGCTGATCAGCAACGATCTCATCGTCGGTGCGGTCGGTGTGCTGCAGTTTGACGTGGTGGTTTCGCGCCTCAAGAGCGAGTACAACGTTGAGGCCATCTACGAGGCGGTCAACGTCTCCACCGCCCGCTGGGTGGAAGGGACCGACGTCAAGAAGTTTGAAGAGTTCAAGCGCAAGAACGAGGTCAACCTGGCCCTCGATGGCGGTGACAACCTCACCTACATTGCACCGACCATGGTCAACCTGCGCCTGGCACAGGAGCGCCACCCCGACGTGCAGTTCCGCCAGACTCGCGAGCACTGATACTGCTTACCAAATCCCGCCAGATGGCGGGATTTTTTTATGCATCAAGGAGAGGTGATGGTTGAATCGATGAATCCTGCCTGCTCGGCTCTGGCTGAGAGTTATCTGTTATCCCTGCCGGTGGCAGCACGGGCTCGTCATGTCTCAGCGGACTACTTCTGTGCTGATGAACACAATGCCAACCTCTGTGCCGAGCTGGTGGCAGCAGGCCGCAAGCGAGCGACCTGTAGCCTCGCTTACTGGTATCTGGAGAAGGGCGAGCGGAGGGTGACTTGCTGGTGGTAACAGACTGGAGTGGTCACCCCAAGGCTCTGGTTGAACTGGTGTCAGTCACCTTGTGTCCATTCGATGAGATTGATGCTGCGTTTGCCGCCGAGGAGGGGGAGGGCGATGGCTCTCTGGCTTGGTGGCGCAAAGCGCACAAGGCATTCTTCGAATGCGAGATGAAGGCGGAAGGGGGCGAATTTGATGAGCACGCCACGCTGGTGCTGGAGCGATTCCGGGTAGTGGCGCTGCCATAATAAACGAAGCTGCAAGCAGGGGAGACTCCTGTTTGCAGCTATCACTTTAGAGTGCCAGGTCCAGCACCATGCAGATCTCGCAATCCCCGTGGCCGGTGCAACCAAGGGGGCCGGGCAGGTGTTCAAAGCCCAGTGATTCGTAGAGGCTGGTGGCTTCGCGCAGTACCTCAGTGGTCTCCAGATAGCAGCGGCGATAGCCCAAACCACGAGCGGCATCCAGCGCTTGCAACACCAGCCGTTTGCCAAGGCCCAGTCCGCGCAGGGCGGGCATAAAGTACATCTTCTGCAGCTCGCAGACTCCCTCTTCTCCCGCCAATGGCGCGATACCACCACCGCCGAGGATGGAACCGTCCGGCCCTTCGATAACCCAATAGCGGCTCTTTTCCCCCTGATAGCTCTGGGAGAGGGTGTCGAGATTGGGATCCGAGACCCCATACCCCTTGTCGGCGGTGAGGCCATATTCGGCCGAGACGGCGCGAATTACCAAGGCGATCTGGGCATTGTCCGCCGCCGTGATGGGGCGGATCTGGTAACCCCGCTGGCGACGGGCGCGGGAGAGGGCGCTGCGATAGAGCCGCAGCCCTTGCCAAAGCTGCTCCCGCTCGGGCAGGCTCAACTGCGCCAGCATCTCTTCCATCGCCCCGTCCATCTCCCGGTGCAACTCCAGCAGCATCCCCTGACCGTTGACGGTGAGGCGGGCCTCCTTGCTGCGGCCGTCGGAGGGGTGCGGGTGCCAGCTGATAAGCTCCCGCTCGGCGAGGCGCGCCAGCGGGCGGCTGGCGTTGGATTTGTCGATGTGCAGCTTTTCTGCCAGCTGCTGATTGGTGGCCGGGGCGTTTTCCAGCTCGATCAGCAGGTGAGCCTCGATGGGGGTGAGGGCCAGATTGCCGCACTGCTGGGAGAGCATGCCGAGTTCGCGAACCAGATCGCGCGACAGGGCGCGCAGGGGACGGGGATCCATATCGTGGGTTCCTTTTTAGTTGTGCATGACAACTAAAATAGCGTAAAAGTTGTAATTCGCAACCTTTTGCTGTGATGGCTTGCAGAATATGGGGTGAGCGGCAGCCCCGTTGATTGGGCTGCCGCAGGTGGGGCGGTCGTCAGGCGGCGGCTCTGATAGCCAGCTCCGGGCGGCGGGAGAAGCAGCGGGCGAGCAGCAGCATGGTGGCGACGCCTATGGTGCCCAGCACCAGCCAGGGGAGGGCCGGTTGTCCCTGTTGCAGCGAGAAGTCATAGAGGGAGCCACCGCCCACGTAGCCGGTCATGCCTCCCAGCGCCAGTCCGAGGCGGCTGAAGCCCATGTAGCTGCCGCGGGCTGTGGGGTTGGCAAGCCGGGTCATCAGGGTCTCCCGGGCCGGTTCACAGATGATGATCCCCAGATAGAAGCAGGCCAGCAGTACGAAGATGCCGGAGAGGGTGCTGACGAAGGCGACCAGCCCGATCCCCACCGTCATGAGCAGGATACCCGCCATCAGCCGGCTCTCCAGCCGATAGCGCCGCTCGCTGAAACGGGCGATAGGGTAGAGCAGCGCCAGTGACAGCGCCGTTTCCAGGCTGTACATCCAGCCCACCGCCGTGGTGGTACCTGAGAGCTGCTTGACCAGAATGGGGAAAATCAGCATCACCTGTACCCACAGCATGTAGTAGCCGCTCAGGATCAGTACCAGTCGGCAGAAGGCGCGATCAGCCAGCACCTGTCCCAACCCTTCCCGCATCGGGGTCGGTTTGACCGAGAGGCGGTAGGCGGGCAGCAGGGTCCAGTTGCAGAGAGCCGCCAGGGTGAAGAGTCCGGCGCCCAGCAGGCAGACGTAGGTGAAGTCAAAGCGCAGCAGCCAGCTGCCGAGCAGGGCACCGGTGACGGCCCCTGCGCTCTCCAGCATCATCAGCAGGGAGATAAAGCGGCCCCGCTCATGGGGACGGGTAAATTTGATCACCAGTGCGGCCCGGGGTGGGTCGAACAGGCAACCGCCCAGTCCGGAGAGGAAGCAGGAGAAGATCAGCATGGTGCCACTGTCGGCCCAGGCCAGGGTGGCAAAGCCGACGGCGCGCAACAGCATGCCGGTGACGATGAGCGGGCGGGCGCCAAAGCGGTCAGCGAGGGAGCCGCCAAAGATCCCCAGCCCCTGCTGGGTCAGCTGGCGCAGGCCGAGGGCCAGCCCCACCAGACCGGCCGCCCAGCCGAGTTGATCGACGAAGCGCAGGCTGATCATCGGCATCACCACAAAGAAACCCAGGATCACCAGTGTGGTATCCAGCGCCAGAAACCAACGCCCCCAAAACCTCGCCCTATCGACCATAACGCCCTCTCATTCACAGATACCTTCATTCTGGAGAGGGTTTAGATATAGTGGTAGACGACAACTACCTATATTTCATATCAGGATTATTTATGTCTATGGATCTGGACGATCTGCAACTGCTGCTGGATGTGGCCGAGCTGGGCAGCTTCAGTCAGGCGGCGGCCATTCGTGGCTGGTCACAGCCGCTCGTGAGCCAGCGGATTGCCCAGCTGGAGGAGAGCCTCGGGGCGCCGCTGTTTCAGCGTCATCGGCGCGGGGTGACGCCGACCCGTGCCTGCGAGGAGTTTCTGCCATCGGCCCGCTCTGCGCTGGCGATCCTGAGCGAAGGGCGGCTGGCACTGCAGGGGGCGCCTGCGCTACCTTGTATCCGTCTCTCCAGCCTGCCATCCCTCACTTCGGTGGTGTTTGGCTCGCTATTGATGGAGCTGGTGGACGAGCCGTTCGAAATCCGCTGCACCACGGATCACTCCGGCGAGATCATGCAGTCGCTGCTGACCGGGGAGGCCGATATCGGCTTTGTACTCAAGCGCCCGCCGGTTGCTGGCCTGCAGATGGAGCTGCTCTGCTGCTCCCCCATTATCGCTATCGCCTCGCCATTGCATCCGCTGGCCGGTTGTCACGGCCTCACCCTGGAGGATATTGCCGACCAGCGGCTGGCGCCTCAGGTATGGGGGCCGGGGTGTGACGTCTTTATCCAGCAGTTGCGGCGGCTGCGGCGGGCCGCCAGCCCCCTGCATGCGGTGCAGCCCGCCAGTGCGGCGCGGGATCTGGCGCTGGAACACGGGTTTATCACCCTGATGCCGGAGCTGGCCATCAAGCGGGATCTGGAGGTGGGGCGGCTGGTCAGGCTCGATGTGCGCAATCTGCCGCAAGAGCATTGGGATGTGATGATGGCTTGGCGAGGTGGCAAGCGGCCCAACCCGGCCCGGGAAACCGTGTTGGCCACCGCCCGCACGCTGGCGAAACGGTGGCGCAATGAGTAGAGCGATGCGGGACAAGGCCCGCACCGGGTGGATCAGTAGCTGGCCTTGAGGGTTACGCCACTGAACGCTGCAAACCCTGACAGCTGCACATGCCAGGTGCCCGCCTTGGGATTGGTGAACGAGCAGCTTTCGTTATTGCCCCCCTTGTAGGGGCGGCAGTCGTAACTGCTGCTGGTGGGGGCGCTGCCAAAGCGGACGTAGAGGTCGGCATCACCGGTACCGCCGCTGCTGCTGATCTGCAGCGACCTGGTGCCCGCCGGTACGTTCAGGGTGTAGTTGAGTTTGCCACCCTTGCTGGCGGCGAGGTTGCTCACCGGCACGCCGTTTTGCAGCACGTTGTCGCTCGGTGGCGGCGTGCTGCCGCAGCTGGCATCGACCCCGACGGTCTGGAAGGCCCGTGCCACATCCGCCTGACTGTAACCCAGATCGGCGGTCGCCCGGCTGACGCCGCAGGCCCCTTGCTGATAGTTGGTGTTGGCGCCCCAGTAGAGGCGGTTGGCCAGCAAGAAGACTTCAAATGCCTTGCGGGTGTTCCAGCCACTGCTGGTGGCGAGCAGGTAGAAGGCGCGGTTATAGACCCCGGAGCTGTGGTGTACATCCATCCCCTCCTGATAATCCGCCGCATGGCCGATGGACCTGCCATCCCGGGTCGGATCCTCGAAGTAGCGCAGGGAGCCGTTGCCCTTGAAGATCTGGGCGCCGACCAGCCAGTCGTTGCTCCCCTTCATGTAGAACTCGGCCGCTTCACCCGCCATATCGGAGAAGGCCTCGTTGATGCCGCCGGATTGTCCTGAATAGATCAGCCCGGAGTTCTGTTCGGTAAAGCCGTGGCTCACCTCGTGAGCCGCCACATCAAGGCTCACCAGCGGGTGGAAGGTGGTAGCGCCGTCACCGAAGGTCATCTGGCTGCCATCCCAGAAGGCGTTCTCGTAATTCTTGCTGTAGTGAACCCGCATCTTCAGTTTGAAGGTGAGGGGCGCCGTGTTGTACCAGTTGCGGTACATGTCGAACACCACGTTGCCGAAGTAGTGGGCGTCGTTGAGGGGCGAATAGGCGCCGTTGATCTCCTTGACCCGGTTCTCCGGGCAGGTGAACTGGTGGATGGCACCGCCTGAGGTGGCGTGGTTGAGGTTGATGGTATCGACGTTGGGGCTGGTCATCCGGCAGTTGTCATCCACGATGAGCGGGCCAAAGTCGGTGCCGTAGACGTATTTGCCGGTCTTGATGTTGCCCCCCGGGCCGCTGGCGTCCTTGTGGTTGATCCCCTCCCAGCGTTTGAGCTCCTCACCGCTCTGGGCATCAAGAATGACGAAGGGGCGGCTCGGCTTGTCACCTTCGGCGATGAAGGAGACCTGATAAACCAGCCGGGCCAGCCCGTTCTCATCCTGCATCACGTAGAGTTTGACCTGCTCGTTGCTCCCCTTGCTGCCCGCCTTGGCCTTGCTGGCGGCATCCTGTGGCGAAAGGGTGGCGACCGGGCTTGCCACATCCTGATCGATCTGGCGCAGCATGCGCCCGCTGGCCTGTTGCAGCTGGCCGTTCAGGCTCTTGTCAGCTACCACCACCTGACCCATTACCGGGATGCCGTTCCAGACCTGCTCGTAGCGGATCCGCTGCTGGCCGTTAGGCAGCTTGACCACCCGCACCTGACGAAACTCGCCATCTTCCAGCTGTAAGGTACCACTCGCGGCACTGAGGCCTGTCATGGCCCGGATGCCGTTTGCCGTTACGTTGATCTCTACCTCTTGCGCCGCCAGTGCGGCGCTTCCCCAGCAGGCCAGCGCAACGGCCAGATAAATTTTATTCATCTCTTCTTTCCTTAAATCGATGAGGTTGATAAACCGACCGAAGGTCGGGCGTTTTGAAGCTAGTGCCGGTGGGGGAAAGTGCCCCCTGTCAAAAGTGACAGCGCAGCACAAAGGGGTAGCAGGATCTGCCAAAGTGCCGTTTGGGGGGCATTTATCGGCGTCATGTGGAGAGCATTATCCGGTTTCAGACTCCCACCCTCCTCTTTTGAGGGAGGAGAGTACGTGCGCTGTCACCCTCTGCGAAGCCTGCCGGAGGGGGGCCGTAAAAGTGGCTGGCGCGGCCAGTGGCGATTGGCTACATTGGGTGGCTGGTTCGCTATTTGATCACTGATTTGAAAGGAGAATCCCATGTTTTCATGGCAGTTGGACGACGAGCTTGCGCTGCTCTTCTTGCAGCCCGATATGGCGAGCGAACTGTTTGCCCTCTGCAATGACAACCGGGAGTACCTCTCCCAGTGGCTACCCTGGCCGCCACTGATCCAGCGCCCCGTTGACAGCGCCCTCTTCATTCGCAGTGCCATCGAGAAGTTCGCCCGGGGCGAGGGGCTCACCACCGCCATCGAGTATCAGGGGGAGGTGGTGGGAGTCATAGGTTACAACAGCATCGATCACGACCTTGGCAAGGTGGTCATCGGCTACTGGCTGGTGGAGCGCTGGCAGGGTAACGGCATCATCACCCGTGCCTGTCAGGCCCTGATCCACCACGCCTTCGAAGAGATGGGGATGGAGAAGGTGGAGATCAGCGCCGCCACCGATAACGAGCCCAGCAGGGCTGTTTGTGAACGGCTCGGGATGCAGCTTGAGGGGGTGACCCGGCGCGCAGAGCGGCTGGGCAACCGGATTGTGGACCATGCCCACTACAGCCTGCTGCGCGATGAGTGGTTAAGGCAGAGGGAGTCCTGATGGCGCTGCCACATATCAAGACGGCCCGCACCCACCTGACCATACTGTCGCCGGATCAGGCCCCCATGATGCTCGACTTCTACCGGCGCAACCGTGACCATCTCACCCCCTGGGAGCCGCTTCGGGACGAGCACTTTTACACCCTCTCTTACTGGCATGCCCGGCTGCAGGACAGCTACAGCCAGTTCTTCAACGGCACCGGCGTCAATCTGGTGGCCATCGATCCGGCTGGCGAGCGGGTGATCGCCACCTGCAACTTCAGCAATATCCTGATGGGGGTCTTCAAAGCGTGTCATCTGGGCTACGCCATCGACCAGCAGCATCAAGGGCAGGGAGTGATGAGAGAGGTGCTGTCAGCCGCCATCGACTACCTGTTTCGGGAGCACGATCTGCATCGCATCATGGCTTGCTATATGCCTGCCAATCAGCGCAGTGGCGCCTTGCTGGAGCGGCTCGGTTTCGAGCGGGAGGGATTCGCGCGGGCATATCTGATGATCAATGGCCGCTGGGAGGATCACATCCTCACCTCGCTGATTAATCCGGCCTCCTGAACGACAGATAAAAAAACGGGCCCGAAGTTGCCTTCGGACCCGTCTTCGAATGAGGTGCAGGCTTAGTTGGCCTTGGCATCGCTCACTGCAGCTTCAACCTTGGTAGCGGCTTCGGTAGCAGCTTTTTCTACGGTTGCAGTCGCTTCGGAGGTGGCCTTCTCTACGGTAGAGGTGGCTTCGCTAGCGGCTTTTTCTACAGTGGCAGCAACTTCGGCGGCCGGAGCAGCAGCAGGAGCGGCAGCTTTTTCTTCTTTCTGACCGCAAGCAGTCAACATCAGACCCAGGATACCGGCTACCAGTACTTTGTTCATGTGCATTCCCTCAAAAAAAGATGGAGAGATGGTCTGTGCAACCATCACAGCGCCCACCGTTGCCCGGTATTGAAACAAGAAGCCGGGAGGCAGCAGGCGGGCGCAATATAGCCCCATTAGTTACCGATGAAAACGGATATCACAATGACATTTTTTCGTGCCGTGGATAAAAAGCTCCACTGCAACGACTGATATCAATACAAGATGCCGTTAAATGGCACTAATTGCACAATAAAACACCGCTTTACTGCCATCTTGTGGCGGTTTAGCAAGGTCAAGGTTGCTCAAGCGCGGCCGATGGCCCGCACCTTAGTCAGACAGCTTCTGACAGGGCAGCCGTTTTCCCTCAAGGTGGCTCTGACGGGCCAGATCCAGCAGCGCCATCACCGCCAGCGCTTCACTTGCTGGCACCGGGTTGCTCCCTTCGCCCTGGATGGCGGCGCAGACACCGCGATAGTAGGCGCCATAATCCCCCGCCTCACCCACTACGCTCTGCTGCTGTAACTGACCATCGACAATGCGGCTGAGCTGACCGGGTTCGCTATCCATGCCCCAATCAGCCGCCGGTGGCCGCTTGCCCTGCTTGAGCTGATCTTCCTGCACATCCATACCGAATTTCACGAACGAACCCTGGCTGCCGTGAATGACAAAGCGCGGCATGGTGGCCGAGACCAGACTGCTGCCATGCAGAATAACCCGCAGAGCACCGTAACCCAGCACCACATGGAAGTAGTCGTCCGCCAGTGCGCCGGGGCGCTGCTCGGCCAGATCGGCCTGCAACCAGTCCGGCTGGCCGAACAGCTGCAATGCCTGATCCAGCACATGGGGGCCGAGATCGAACCAGAGGCCGGAACCCGGGCCACCCGCTTCGCGCCAGCGCTGGCGCACTTCGGGGCGATAGCGATCGAAGTGGGATTCGAACTGGGCGATCTGCCCCAGCGTCCCCTCGCCAATCAAACGGCGCACGGTAAGAAAATCTCCATCCCAGCGCCGGTTGTGGAAGATACTGAGCAGCCGCTGCTGCTTTTCGGCCAGCTCGACCAGCGCTTGCGCCTCGGCCAGATCCAGTGCAAAGGGCTTGTCGATCACCACATGTTTGCCTGCCAGCAGCGCCTGGCGGGCCAGAGGAGCGTGGGTGTCGTTGGGGGTGGCGATCACCACCAGATCGACGGTCTCATCGCTTAGCACCTCCTCCAGTGAACCGACCCGGCAGCCGGGCAGATCGGCCTGCACCTTGGCGGCATCGCGGCTCACCACCCAACTGAGGGACAAGCCCGGGGTGGTGGAGAGGAAGGGGGCGTGAAAGGTCTTGCCTGCAAAGCCATAGCCCACCAGGGCTGCGTTGAGAGTGTGGCTCATCGGGAGTTCTCCGCTGACATCGAGTGAGTGGGGTTGCCATCGCAGGCTCTCTGCCGGATGGCCATTCGTTGTAAAGGCGATACAAACGAGAAGGGGGCCGATGGCCCCCTGAGTGTGCCCATCAGAGCACAGGATTTATTGCAAACACAAGCGGCGACCGCGTCGGGTCATCAGCATCACCAAGGGCGGCAGCAGCAGCCATATATGCAGCGCCAGCTGGCTCAGCGGGTCGTGCATCAGGGCGCCGGTCAGGCCAACCAACGCGCCGGATCCGCTCATCTGGAACAGGCCGAGCAGGGCGGCGGCGGTACCGGCGCAGTGGCCGAATGGTGCCAGCGCCATCCCGGCGGCCGAGCCCAGAATCATGGCAAAGCCGATGCTGGAGAGGAATACCGGCCCCATCATCGCCAGCGGATGTTCGATGTGCATCGCGAGGGTCAGGGTGATGGCCGAGAGCATCAGTACCAGCAGGCCGATACGCAGGGTGCGTCTTGGTCCTACCTTGGCAATAAAGCGCGGGGCCATGAAACAGGCCAGAATGTTAAGCGCAGCGTTGGCGGTAAACCAGTAGCTAAAGCCGCTCATATCCAGCCCCAGTTTCACCATCAGCTGCACCGGTGCGGCGGTGACATAAGCGAGGATCACCGCCATCGCCAGCATGCACAGCGCCGCGTTGAACAGGAAGCTGGGGGAGCGCAGCACCGGGCTGTAGCGAGACCAGCTGATGAGGGCCCCTTCGCTACGGGTCTCCTCCGGGCGGGTCTCCGGCATCCGCCACATCAGCCAGCTGCCGACGATGAGCGCATAACCGGCCATAAACCAGAAGTTGGCAGACCAGCCTGCCTTGGCGGTGAGCCAGCCACCGAGCAGGGGGGCCAGCGCAGGAATAAAGCAGATGGCTCCATTGAGATAGGAGATCATCTGGCCGCTCTTTTTCGGGCCGTAGCTGTCACGCACCACCGAGAAGGCGGCGACCGAGGTGGCGCAGGCGCCGAAGCCCTGCAGCACCCGGGCCAGCATCAATTCGCCGAGGCTGGCGGCAAAGCCGGCCCCCAGCGCGCTCAGGCCATAGAGCAGCACGCCGCCCAGCGCGATGGGCTTGCGACCGTAGCGATCGGCCAGCGGGCCAACAAGTAGTTGCCCCAGTCCCATGCTGAACAGGAACCAGGTGATGGTGCCCTGCATCAGGGTTACTTCGGCGCCCAGCTGCTCGGCCATCTGCGGAATGGCGGGCAGGTAGATGTCGATAGCCAGCGGACTGAACAGCACCAGTAGTACGAGTAAAAGTATCAATGGCATCTGTCACCTCTTTAGTCAGCCAGGTTAATGAATTGGGGCGCGAGTCTACTGACTCACAGTAATGAATAGAAATGGTATTTAATCACTTTGGTTATTCCATTATGGAAACATGTATTAAAAAGCTGGTTATTCGATGGTGGCAAATCCCCCGTAACCCCATCACAGCGGGTGTAATTGGCGCTTTTACTAAACGCTTGCGCCGCATAGAATGCGCAGATTATTTTTGCGGAGGTGCTCGATGAACAAGCTTGTCCTGGCAACAGGTAACCAGAAAAAGGTGAAGGAATTGGCCGCCATGCTGGCCGATATGAAGATCCAGGTGATCCCACAGAGCGAGTTTGCGGTCTCCGATGCCGATGAGACCGGCACCACCTTCGTCGAGAATGCCATCATCAAGGCCCGCCACGCCGCCCGCATTACCGGTTTGCCCGCCGTGGCCGATGACTCCGGTCTGGAAGTCGATCTGCTGCAAGGGCGCCCCGGTGTTTACTCCGCCCGCTTTGCCGGTGTGGGTGCCGGTGACAAGGCCAACATCGAGAAGCTGCTCGGCGAGCTGCAAGGTGCCCCCGAGTACCTGAAGAGCGCCCGCTTCTGGTGTGTGCTGGTCTATATGCGCCACGCTGACGATCCCACCCCCATCATCTGTCAGGCGAGCTGGGAAGGGATGATCATCGATGAGCCGCGCGGTCAACATGGCTTTGGCTATGACCCCGTCTTCTTCGTGCCGGATCACGACTGCACCGCCGCCCAGATGCCCGCCGAGCTGAAGAACCAGCTCAGCCATCGCGGTCAGGCGCTGGCCAAGCTCAAAGCGGCGCTGGCTGCGGCGCACTGAGTCACTTCGCCACCTTGTCGGTTACACACGGTCAATTACACATAGTCATCTACAATGGGGGCCTTGAGCCCCCGTTTTATTGGAAGCCCCATGCTGCAACTGCCGCCGCTCTCTCTCTATATTCATGTGCCCTGGTGCGTCCAGAAGTGCCCTTATTGTGACTTCAACTCCCATGCCCAGAAGGGGGAGTTGCCTCACCTCGAATATGTCGCCGCCCTGCTGGAGGATCTGGATCAGGATCTGAAGTGGGCGCAGGGGCGGCCGCTCTCCTCGATCTTTATCGGCGGCGGCACCCCCAGCCTGTTGACGGTGGAGGCGATGCAAACCTTGCTGGACGGGGTGCGGGCCCGCATTCCGCTCACCGCAGATTGCGAGATCACCATGGAGGCCAACCCGGGCACGGTGGAGGCGGACAAGTTCGCC
Source organism: Aeromonas sp. 604176 (assembly GCF_049170755.1). Classification (NCBI taxonomy): domain Bacteria; kingdom Pseudomonadati; phylum Pseudomonadota; class Gammaproteobacteria; order Aeromonadales; family Aeromonadaceae; genus Aeromonas; species Aeromonas sp. 604176. The sequence continues at coordinate 6,665 of NZ_JAAKNE010000036.1, read as the reverse complement.
GGTTTCCAGCTCGCCGGCATCAACCGTATCTCCATCGGGGTGCAGAGCTTTCAGCAGGAGAAGCTGACCCGCCTCGGTCGCATTCACGGCCCGGAAGAGGCGCGCAAGGCCGCTGCACTGGCCCATGCCATCAAGTTGCCTACCTTCAATCTGGATCTGATGCACGGTCTGCCGGATCAGAGTCTGGATGACGCCCTTTATGACCTGCAGCAGGCGATCGACTGCGCCCCACCACACCTATCCTGGTATCAGCTCACCATAGAGCCGAACACGGCATTTGCCTCCAAACCGCCCAAACTGCCGGAAGATGACACCCTGTGGGATATCTACGAACAGGGCCACGCCATGCTTACCGCCAGCGGTTATCGCCAGTACGAAATCTCGGCTTATGCCAAAGAGGGCTATCAGTGCCATCACAACCTCAACTACTGGCGCTTTGGCGACTATCTGGGGATCGGCTGTGGCGCCCACGGCAAGGTGACCGATCTCGCGAACCAACAGATCCTGCGCACCGCCAAGGTGAAGCATCCGAAAGGGTATCTGGACAAGAGTCGCCCCTATCTGGACGAGCAGTGGCAGGTGACGGCAGACGATCTGCCGCTCGAATACTTTATGAACCGCTTCCGCCTGTTTGAACCTGCCCCCAAGGTGGAGTTCGAGGCCTATACCGGCTTGCCGCTGGAACGGGTGGAGACAGTGCTCGCCATCGCCCAAAGCAAGGAGCTGATCGAGGATTTGGGGGATAGCTGGCAGCTCACTTCTCTCGGCCATCGCTATCTGAACGTATTGCTCGAACTCTTTATGGATGAGTGAGCGGCCTGTTGAGGCTGTGAGTTGGCGTTGCCAAATCGCTTCTTCTGTCAAAACGATCAGGGCGCCAATGGCGCCCTGATCGTTTATGGTCGGTAGAAACCCGCTCAGCAGCAGACGCTGATCATCTGTTGTTGGCCGGGCTCCCACCGCTTGCCAAATTTGGCCTTGCGCTGGTAACTCCCCTTGCCCTTCTTGTTGCGCTCGACCCGGCTGCGAAACAGGGGATCGGAGAGCAGGGCATGCAGATGGTTATCCTTTATCTCGCCGCGCTGATGGGCATAGCTGCCCCCTTGCGCATTTTCCTCACGGGGGAGGGCGGGTTGGTCGACCCGGATCTTGGCCATGATGGCTCCTCTTCTTTTCTCTTGGTGTGTTGATGCTTGTGTCTGGATGGCGGTTTTCGCTGCGGGCGCCTGTTCAGGCTAACGCCCGGCAACCGGATGCACTGGCACCGGTTAAAAACGCGGCGATTTTGTCACCAAATTGCCGCCGGAGCAATGCGTCGGGCGCGCCGAGTCAGTCACTCTGAGCCAGGCACGCTCAGTCAGGCATACCATGTCAGCCGTGAACCGGGTCATGCTGGTCGTGGCTGTGGTGCTCGTGATGGGCCGGGGCGCCAGATTCCAGCGTCTCGAGGATGGCGCAGTGCTCCGCCGAGCGGGGGCCGCCGCAGCAGATATTGGAGAGTTCGCGCAGGTTGTCGCGAAAGCGGGTCAGTTCGATGATCTTCTGCTCCACCTGGGCCAGCTTGGTGTCGGCCACCGCTTTCACCTCCTGACAGGTGACTTTGGCCTTGTTGGTATCGAGGTCGAGCAGTTCGCCGATATCGGCCAGCGAGAATCCCACCGACTTGGCGCGAATGATGAACTCCAGCCGTCGCTTGTCCTGTTCGCTGTAGAGGCGGTAGCCGGATTCGTTGCGGATCCCCGGTGAGATAAGCCCGTTCTTCTCGTAAAAACGCAGGGTATCTGCCTTGACCCCGCACGCCTTGGCCAGTTCACCGATCCGATACATGCTCTTTTCTCCCCTTGAATGTATGCCGCCACAAAAACCGGAATCCACTATCACCCCTTTGCCCATGGATTGCCAGCCAAGGGCATAAAAGGGGCAGATAAACATCTCCTGGCGACCCTTTTTCCCATAAAACACTGAAAGTGCAAACGTTTCGAGAAAATCAAGTGGAAAACGTTTAACGCCGCGCCAAATAAGGCTTTGCTGTTTCAAAAAATCCACCACAGGTCACATTTTTTGTGTAGAATACGCGCCCATAACAGAGCGCCGCACCAAGCGGGCATTTCCTAAAACGCTTTTGCCGGATGTCGGGGTGAGAGTGGTTTGCGAAATCCCCCACTTCCATTTATTTGGGGACTCTCTGTGTTGAGCCTCGCCTCCCATGGAACGGTCCCCGTTATGTTGAGGACGATAGTGTGATGGAACAAGCTCGACCCATTCGCCGTGCACTGCTGAGTGTGTCTGACAAAACTGGCATTCTGGAATTTGCCAAGGCACTCAACGAGCGTGGTGTTGCCCTGCTCTCCACGGGCGGTACCGCCAAGCTGCTTGGCGAGGCGGGTCTGCCGGTGACCGAGGTCTCCGACTACACGGGTTTCCCTGAAATGATGGATGGCCGGGTCAAGACCCTGCATCCCAAGGTTCATGGCGGCATCCTCGGCCGTCGGGATCAGGATGACGCCATCATGGCCCAGCACGCTATCTCCCCCATCGACATGGTTGTCGTCAACCTTTACCCCTTTGCTGCAACCGTGGCCAAAGCGGGCTGCACTCTGGCCGATGCGGTCGAGAACATCGACATCGGCGGTCCGACCATGGTGCGTTCTGCCGCAAAAAACCATAAAGATGTCGCTATCGTCGTCAAAGCTGCCGACTATGATCGGGTTATTCGCGAGATGGATGCCAACGGCAACAGCCTGAAACTGGCGACCCGTTTCGATCTTGCCATCGCCGCCTTCGAGCACACCGCCGCCTACGATGGCATGATCGCCAACTACTTCGGCACCATGGTTCCTTCCTACGGTGAAAACAAGGAGGGTGACGAGGAGTCCCGCTTCCCGCGCACCTTCAACAGCCAGTTCATCAAGAAGCAGGACATGCGTTACGGCGAAAACAGCCATCAGGCTGCCGCCTTCTACGCCGAAGAGCATGCCGCTCCGGGTTCTGTCTCCAGCGCTATCCAGCTGCAGGGCAAGGCGCTCTCCTACAACAACATCGCCGATACCGATGCGGCGCTGGAGTGTGTCAAGGAGTTCGACGAGCCGGCCTGCGTCATCGTCAAGCATGCCAACCCCTGCGGTGTGGCCATCGGTAACGACCTGCTGAGTGCCTACGATCGTGCCTACCAGACCGACCCCACCTCCGCCTTTGGCGGCATCATCGCCTTCAACCGCGAGCTGGATGGCGCCACTGCCGCTGCCATCGTTGCCCGCCAGTTTGTCGAAGTGATCATCGCCCCGACCGTCAGCCAGGAGGCCCGCGATGCGGTCGCCGCCAAGCAGAACGTGCGTCTGCTCGAATGTGGTCAGTGGACTGCTCCGGCGCAAGGCTTTGACCTCAAACGCGTCAACGGCGGCCTGCTGGTACAGGAGCGGGATCTCGGCATGGTGACGCTGGGTGACCTGACCGTGGTCAGCAAGCGCCAGCCGACCGAGGCCGAGCTGCAGGATCTGCTGTTCTGTTGGAAAGTGGCAAAGTTCGTCAAATCCAATGCCATCGTCTACGCCAAAGATGGCCAGACCATCGGCGTCGGTGCCGGCCAGATGAGCCGTGTTTATTCGGCCAAAATCGCCGGTATCAAGGCGGCGGATGAAGGGCTGACCGTGGCGGGCTCCGTGATGGCCTCCGATGCCTTCTTCCCGTTCCGCGACGGTATCGATGCTGCCGCTCAGGCCGGTATCTCCTGCGTGATCCAGCCGGGTGGCTCGATGCGCGATCAGGAGGTGATCGACGCCGCCGACGAACACGGTATGTGCATGGTGTTCACCAACATGCGCCATTTCCGTCATTGATGGGTCAGGGGCTGCCGATGGCGGCCCTTTTGTTGTCTCTTTTCAACTGACTATTTCCGCTGACTGACGGCCCGGGTTGCCGTCCAGTGACCACAAATAGAAGCGAGCGATACGATGAAAGTACTGATCATTGGCAACGGTGGCCGCGAACACGCCCTGGCCTGGAAGGCCAAACACTCCCCGCTGGTGCGTCACGTTTTTGTGGCGCCGGGCAACGCAGGCACCCAGCTTGAGCCGGGTGTCGAGAACGTCGCCATCGAGGCGACCGATATCGAAGGGCTGCTGGCCTTTGCCAAAGAGAAGCAGGTCGGCCTTACCATCGTCGGGCCGGAAGCGCCGCTGGTGAAAGGGGTGGTGGATGCCTTCCGCGCCGCCGGTCAGCCCATCTTTGGCCCGACCGCTGCCGCTGCCCAGCTGGAAGGCTCCAAGGCTTTCACCAAGGATTTCCTGGCCCGTCACGCCATCCCGACCGCCGAGTACCAGAACTTCACCGAAGTGGAGCCTGCGCTCGCCTATCTGCGCGAGAAGGGCGCCCCCATCGTCATCAAGGCCGATGGTCTGGCGGCGGGCAAGGGGGTGATTGTCGCCATGACCTTGCAGGAAGCGGAAGACGCGGTGCGCGATATGCTCTCCGGCAATGCCTTTGGCGAAGCGGGCTCCCGGGTGGTGATTGAGGAGTTTCTGGAGGGGGAAGAGGCGAGCTTCATCGTCATGGTCGATGGCGAGCACGTGCTGCCGATGGCCACCAGTCAGGATCACAAGCGGGTTGGCGACGGTGATACCGGCCTCAACACCGGTGGTATGGGGGCTTACTCCCCGGCGCCTGTGGTGACCGCCGAGGTACATCGACGCGTGATGGAGCTGGTGATCATGCCGACCGTGCGCGGCATGGCGGCCGAGGGCAACGTCTACACCGGTTTCCTCTACGCCGGTCTGATGATCGACGGCGCAGGCAATCCCAAGGTGATCGAGTTCAACTGCCGTTTCGGCGATCCCGAGACCCAGCCCATCATGCTGCGGATGCAGTCCGATCTGGTGGAGCTCTGTCTGGCCGCTTGTGCAGGCAAGCTGGATCAGAAAGAGGCCATTTATGATCCCCGCGCCGCTATCGGCGTGGTGTTGGCGGCGGGAGGCTATCCTGGCGATTACAGTACCAACCACCCCATCAGCGGCTTGCCGGTGGATGAAGTGGCGGGTGAGAAGGTGTTCCATGCCGGTACCCGTCTGGAGGGCGATACCAGCCTGACCGCTGGCGGCCGCGTGTTGTGTGCAACCGCCCTCGGCCACACTGTGGCAGAAGCCCAGCAGCGTGCCTATCAGCTCGCTGGCCGCATCAAGTGGGATGGCGCCTTCTACCGCAAGGATATCGGCTGGCGCGCCATTGCTCGCGAACAGGAGTAACTGACGCAAGCCATTGGCCAGCTGATTCAGACCCCGCTACGGCGGGGTTTTTTGTCCCTGTTTACCGCTTTCAACCATCCCCATGGTGCGTGTCACCTGCGTTCAATCAGTTACCAAGCGCAAACAAGCGCGGCATATCTGTCACTATTTGCCACAAAAAACAGCATTTTTCACAAACGTTTCACCATGAGTCATGGCATCATGCTGGTGATGAATTCTTGTTTGGATTCATAAGTACCCCTAACAATTCGAGCATGTCGTTATATAAGGAAATCCCATGTTGAAAACCGTCCGCCCCCTGCTGCTGCCCCTGATGTTTGGCCTGATGACCCTGCCTGCCGTGGCGGGTGATCTGGAACAGCCGATGAAGAAGATTGGCTTCAACTACAAGCAGGCCGTCAAGGCTGATGATGCAGCCACCATGGAGAAGCACATCAACGAGATGAAGGCCCAGCTTGATGTGGCCAAGCAGAAGAACATGCCGGCCGCCAAGAAAGAGAAATTCCTTGAAGGGATGAACGAGGTACAGACCGAGCTGGACGCCAGCCTGGCCGCACTCAAGGCGGGTGATGAGGCCAAGGCGCGCGAACATCTGGCCAAGGTCAACGACCTGAAGAAGGAGTACCACAAATATGCCAAGCAAAAAGGGTGAGCCCTTTCGCTGGGATCCGCTGGTTCGCCTGACCCACTGGGGCTTGGCGGCGGTCTGCATCGGCAACCTCTGGGTTAACGAAGCGGGCGAGGAGTGGCACGAGTGGCTGGGTTACGGCGCCATTGGGCTGGTCTCCTTGCGTTTGCTCTGGGGGCTCACTTTTGCCCGTGGCTACGCCCGCCTTGGAGCCCTCATCCCCAGTGGTGAGGATTTTCGCCAGCAAGCGCGCGAGATGCGTGAGCGGCAGCCTCCGGCACCGGGTCATCACGGTAGCGGCAAGCTGGCCGTGTGGGCACTCTGGCTGGTTGTGCTGGCCACTGCTGGCAGCGGCTGGTTTCAAAATACCGAGACGGGATTTGAACTGGGGGCTGACGAGTGGCATGAGTGGTGCGTGGTGGCGCTGCAGGGACTGATTGGTCTGCATCTGCTTGCCATCGTCTTAACCTCCTGGCGTCAGCACAGCAATCTGGTTACCCGGATGCTACCCGCCGGGCGTCGCTCATCCATCCAGAGCGGCAGCAACGAGCAAACCTGAGGCTCAGCATTAGGCTCCTTGTCTCTGAGTGAGGCGCCTGATCCGGACCCTGCCCAGACCCGCCCATGGCGGGTCTTTTCTATGACCTCATCGAGCTCATCACTGGACATTGCTCGATCCGCAGATGCAAAAAGGCCGCTCATCATGAGCGGCCTTTTTCAATTTGGTGGCCCCTGGGGGACTTGAACCCACGACCAATCGATTATGAGTCGACTGCTCTGACCAACTGAGCTAAGGGGCC
>NZ_JAAKNE010000035.1:0-38300 GCF_049170755.1 Aeromonas sp. 604176 | reverse complement strand
GCAGGCTAAAACGCAATACGGTTTTCATCTGTACCTCATGGGGTTGGTTCAACGCCGCTAGACTAACCGCTCTGCCGATTTCATGCCAGCGATCTGCTACGTAAAAACTGCGTAAAATGATGCAGATCCGGCACACCATGACGTGATCTGGCTATTTTCTGACAGGGCGCACACTCCCGTTACAGGAACCTGAAACAAAAAGCGAGGCCAATTGGCCTCGCTTTGCATCCAAATGGCGCCAGAGTGCTATTTGGCCGCCTCTTGATGGGCCTTGATGACGGCCACCGCCTTGTCAGGGAAGTCACTGAACACCCCATCCACATCAGCCTGATAGAGGAAGATGTTAAGGAGATCGGTGAAGTCCTTGGCATAGGCCGGGATCTGCCCCTCATCCTGACGGAAGGTATAGGGGTGAACTTTCAGGCCCGCCGCATGGGCTTCTTTTACCATGCCGGTGAAGACCGGTTTGCCCAAAGTGCCCGGCTCGGTGACGATCATCGGCTTCCACGGTCCAATCCCTTCGGCATAGCTGGCGATGGTTTTCATCGCTCCCGGCTTGAACATCCAGTCATAGTTGTAGGGGGTCGCCTTACCCTTGGCGTCGTAGACCATGGTCTCGTTCCAGTCGGTCTCGGCCATCAGCTGCACCAGTTTCAGATCCATACCCATGGCGGGCATCAGCTCGCTGTTGATGCGCTTGAGTTCATCGGCATCGAAGCACTGCAGATAGACCTTGTCATCCTTCCCGGTATAGCCGTACTCCTTGAGCACCTTCAGCACCGCCTTGGAGATATCCTTGCCTTCGTGACGGAACAGCCAGGGCGCTTTGATCTCCGGATAGATACCGATGTTCTTGCCGGTGCTCTTGTTGAGCCCCTGGATCATCTCGATCTCCTCCTGGAAGGTATGGATCTTGAAGTCTGACTTCCAGAGCGGGAAGCGGGCCGGATAGACCGGCACCTGCTTGCCATCCACCAGCTGGAACGGTTCGGTCATACGCAGGGAGCGCACCTCGTCCAGGGTGAAATCCACCACATAATAACGACCGTCCGGACGGGCACGACCGGGGAAGCGCGCCGCCACATCGGTGATACCATCGAGGAAGTGATCGTGCATCACCACCAGCTGGTCATCCTTGGTCATCACCAGATCCTGCTCCAGATAGTCGGCCCCCATGCCATAGGCCAGCGCCTTGGACTCCAGGGTATGCTCGGGCAGGTAGCCGGAAGCGCCACGGTGGGCGATCACCACCTTGCCTTCATCGGCAGCCAACACGGGTAATGAGAGGGAGGCCCCAAGGCTCAAGGCGATGAGGGAAACGGCGAGTTTTTTCATATGTGATGCTCTTTATTATTGTGTGTAAGTAATTGTTCTATCAGAGGTTTGTTGCATATTTACGGTGGAAAGCGGTGGGCAGCAGCGTACTGCCCACCGTCACACATCAGCTCGCCTTGCGCAGAGCCTGATGGTATTGGTCGAGCCAGATCTGCAGCATCTGCTGCTCTGACTCGTTCAGGCGCAGCCCCAGCTTGCTGCGGCGCCAGAGGATATCGTCCAGTGAACAGGCCCACTCCCGTTCGATGAGATAGCGCACTTCCGACTCGTACAGGCCGCCACCGAAGTGAATGCCGCGATCCTCTTTCAGCCAAAGACGGGCATGGGCGCCATAAGCTTCGGCAATGCGCAGGGCGCTGCGATCATCGAGCCAGTCAAACTCCAGTGCAAAAGCGCGGGCCAGCTCGCGAACCGAGCAGTCAAACTCGCCGCCGGGCAGCCGGCTGGTCGCCGTCCAGTCATCCCCCATCTGGCTGAACCAGGGCTTGAGCTTGTTGCAGGCGGCCTGCGCCAGCTTGCGATAGGTGGTGAGCTTGCCGCCAAACACCGACAAGAGCGGCGCACCGTCGGATTCGCCAGAGAGTTCGAGGGTGTAGTCACGAGTCACCGCTTGCGGCGAGTCTGACTCGTCATCACAGAGCGGACGCACCCCGGCATAGGTCCAGATCACATCTTGCGGCGCAATTTGGCGAGTGAAGTGGGCGTTGACCACCTTGCACAGGTAGGTAATTTCGGCCTCGCTGATCTTCGCTTCCCGCGGACTGCCGTGGTGCTCCACATCCGTGGTGCCGATGAGGGAGTAGTCCTGCTGATAAGGGATGACGAAGACAATACGGTTGTCCTCGTTTTGCAGGATATAAGCCTCTTCGCGCTCATGGATGCGCGGCACTATCATGTGGCTGCCTTTAATAAGGCGAATGCCGCGGGGGGATTTCTCGTGCAGGCTCTCGTCATAGAAAGTCTTGACCCAGGGGCCCGCCGCATTGACCAGACCACGGCAGGTGACGGTGAACTGCTCGCCCCCTTCCCGCTCCAAAGTGAGCGTCCAGTGTTTGGAACCGCGCACCGCCTTGATGCAACGGGTGCGGGTCTGCACGTCGGCCCCCTTGTCACGGGCCATCATGGCATTGAGCACCACCAGCCGGGCGTCATCGACCCAGGCGTCCGAGTATTCAAACCCCTTGTTGATCCCCGCGGTCAAGCCATCTTGCGGCAGAAAGCGCACACCGCAGCTCCCCTTGAGCTTGTCGCGCTTGGCCAGATTGTCATAGAGGAACAGACCGGCGCGGATCATCCAGGCCGGACGCAGGTGCGGGCGGTGCGGCAGGCGAAAACGCATGGGACGAGCGATGTGAGGCGCCATACCGAGCAGCACCTCACGCTCCGCCAACGCCTCTTTCACCAGCCGGAATTCGTAATGCTCGAGATAGCGCAAACCGCCGTGGATCAGCTTGCTGGAGTTGGACGAGGTGGCAGAGGCGAGATCTTGCGCCTCAAACAGGGCAACCTTCAGACCCCGTCCTGCCGCATCGGCTGCGATACCGACCCCGTTGATGCCGCCACCGACGACGACCAGATCATAATGTTCGCTCATGTTCACCTACTTTCATTTTTATGATTGCTATAACAGTAATGTTTGATTTCGCTCATTTTAGAACATGAAAATACAACAAACGAACATTTTATGATGAAAGTGTGATCGCCACAGCCCGCGAGAGGTGGCAAAGGGGACAGGTCAGCGGAGCAAATGACGTCGGGCCAACATCGGCGGGTTAATAGCCAAAAAAAACAGATTGAATAGTGGTTTTTGCAATATCTATAAAGGGGTGAGATGAGTGCGGGGCTGGGGGAGAGAAAAAGAAAGGAGGCCGCCCTGACGGGCGACCGGCACAGCCTTGGCGTGTTTCGCCGTCAGCAGATGTGGCAAGCGATCTGGTGTTGCGCCATCAATCGCGTCAGCTTTTCCGGTGGCTCCTGATCGGTAAAGAGGGCGTGGATCTGGCTGAGATTGCCCAGATTGACCATGGCGTTGCGACCAAACTTGGTGTGGTCGGCGGCCAGGAACACCTGACGGGAGTGGGCGATGATGGCCTGGGCGATCTTCACCTCGTGATAGTCGAAATCGAGCAGGGAGCCGTCGTTGTCGATCCCCGAAATCCCGATGACACCATAGTCCATGCGAAACTGACCGATGAAGTCGCGGGTCGCCTCCCCCACGATGCCGCCATCGCGGTTGCGGATCTCGCCACCGGCGATGATGACGGTGAAGTCATCCTTGGCCGTCAGGATACTGGCCACGTTGAGGTTGTTGGTGACGATGCGCAGCTCACGGTGATCGAGCAGGGCGCGGGCAATCGCCTCGGTGGTGGTACCTATGTCGATAAAGAGCGATGAGCCGTCGGGAATATTGGCCGCGACCTCGCGGGCGATGCGCTCTTTCTCCTTGAGTTGCATCACTTTACGGGCGCTATAGGCGGTATTGACGGTACTCGAATGCAGGGAGGCACCGCCATGATGGCGCCGGATCTTGTTCTGTTCGGCGAGATCGTTCAGATCCCGGCGAATGGTCTGGGGGCTGACGTCAAAGTGGGTCACCAGATCGTCGGTCGAGACAAATCCCTGCCGCGTCAGGACGTCCAGGATCTCCAGATGTCGTTGGGTTTGCTTCACGCTTGCACTCCGATGATGAGACAAAAAAAGGCCCCGGCAGATGCGGGGCCTTTTGGCAGTTTACCTGATCCCCTTTGGGATCAATAAGCTGAGGATCACGTTTTATGCCTTATGGGCAGCCGCTTTCTTGGCCGTAACGGCAATGTTCTCATGCTTGAGGGTCATCGCCAGCAGGATGATGGAGAGCACGCAGGAGACGGTCAGCACCATGAAGCCGCCATCCCAACCGAAGTGGTCAACGGTATAACCCAGCATGGCGTTGGCTGCCACGGCGCCGCCCAGATAACCGAACAGACCGGTGAAACCTGCCGCAGTACCGGCTGCTTTCTTCGGTGCCAGCTCAAGAGCATAGAGGCCGATCAGCATGACAGGGCCGTAGATCAGGAAGCCGATAGCCACCAGCGCCATCATGTCGATGGTCGGGTTGCCGGCCGGGTTGAACCAGTAAACCAGCACAGCCAGGGTCACCAGCACCATGAACAGGATACCGGCCGGGGCACGGCGGCCCTGGAACATCTTGTCAGAGATCCAGCCACACAGCAGGGTGCCCGGAATACCGGCCCACTCGTAGAGGAAGTAAGCCCAGGAGGAGTTGTCGACGGTGAAGTGCTTGGCCTCTTTCAGGTAGGTTGGCGCCCAGTCAAGCACACCGTAACGAATGAGGTAAACGAAAGCGTTGGCGATCGCGATGTACCACAGCAGTTTGTTGTGCAGCACGTACTTGACGAAGATCTCCTTGGCGGAAAACTCCTGCTCGTGGCTCTCGTTGTAATCCTTCGGATAGTCGTTCTTGTACTCCTCGATAGGAGGCAGACCGACCGATTGCGGGGTATCACGCATCACGAAGAAGGCGATCACCGCGATGGCGGCCGCCGCAGCCGCAGGCACATAGAAGGCGCTGCGCCAGTCGTTGAACCAACCCATCCCGAGGATAAACAGCGGGCCAATCATGCCGCCACCCACGTTGTGGGCCACGTTCCAGACCGCAACCACTTCGCCGCGCTCTTTCTGCGACCACCAGTGCACCATGGTGCGACCGCAGGGCGGCCAGCCCATGCCCTGTGCCCAACCGTTCAGGAACAACAGCACAAACATGATGGCAATGCTGGAGGTGGCCCAGTGCATGGTACCCATCATGAACATGATGGCAGCCGAGAGCAGCAGACCGGCGGAGAGGAAGTAACGGGCGTTGGAACGGTCAGAGACGTTCCCCATCAGGAACTTGGACAAACCGTAAGCGATGGAGACCCCGGAGAGCGCGAAACCGAGATCACCACGGGAGAAGCCCTGCTCGATCAGATAGGGCATCGCCAGACTGAAGTTTTTCCGTACCAGATAGTAGCCGGCGTAACCGAAGAAGATCCCGAAAAACACCTGCCAACGCATGCGTTTGTAGAAGGGGTCGACCTTGTCAGCCGGGAGCCTGTCGATGTGCGCCGCAGGCCTGAAGAGACTAAGCATGTTCTGCTTCCTTATTGTTGTTATGGGCGGTTGAGGATGCCCTGACCATTCCAACGAATCATGTGAGTCCACTGATTCGCAAGCGAGCCTATTGTGCTCATATGCGCTCATTTAATCTGTGATGCATGCTCAAATATTGCAGTTTTATTACAAATAAAAGCTCCAAATGAGAAATCACTCAGCAAGCGCCAGCCCTTGTGTGGCAAGGGTTGCAAGCTACCCCCTAAGTGGTAACTGGCGGTTATCAAGATGCTTTACGTCACATTTTCTTAGCAATGAGTGGGATCTTGTCCACATTTCCTATGGAGGGGGGATGGTGAAATTATTGGGAAGGGTTATTTTCTGTCACGACCGATAACGAGCGCAAACGAGCATAACGTTTGCGCAAGACGCAAAAACAACAAGGAAACGTTTTCGGCAGCAACGGATAGACACAAAAAGATAGAACGGAACATCAAACCTCTACGGGTGGATATAAGGAATAAAAGTATGAGCATACAAAGACCCAATACCCTGCTTGGCGAGTGCATCGCCGAGTTTATCGGAACCGGCCTGCTGATATTTTTCGGTGTCGGATGTGTGGCGGCACTGGTGCTGGCAGGCGCCAACTTCGGGCAGTGGGAAATTTCCATTACCTGGGGTCTGGGCGTGGCCATCGCCATCTATGTGACCGGCGGTATTTCAGGTGCCCACCTGAACCCGGCCGTCACCCTGGCGCTGATGACCTTCTGCGGTTTCGACAAGCGCAAGGTGGTGCCCTACATCATCGCCCAGATGGCCGGTGCCTTCTGCTTCGCCGCCCTTGTCTACTTCCTTTATGGTAACCTTTTCACCCAATGGGAAGTGACCCATAACGTGGTGCGCGGCAGTGTCGAGAGCCTCGGCACCGCCGGGATCTTCTCCACCTACCCCAATGCCCTGCTGACCAACATGCAAGCTTTTGCCGTCGAGCTGGTGATCACCGCTGTCCTGATGCTGGGCATCATGGCGCTGGGTGACAACAACAACGGCGCCCCCAAGGGTTTCGCTGCCGCCCTGCTGATCGGTATCCTGATCGCGGTGATCGGTGCCTCCCTTGGCCCGTTAACCGGTTTTGCCATGAACCCGGCCCGTGACTTTGGTCCGAAACTGTTCGCGTTCTTTGCTGGCTGGGGTGATGTTGCCCTGACCGGTGGTCGTGACAACCCCTACTTCTGGGTTCCGATCCTTGGCCCCATCGTTGGCGCCCAGATTGGTACCGCTCTGTATGTCAAAGTGCTGGCTCCCTGCGTCCCGGGCAACCGTGTCGTCACCACCGAGCAAGCGACCCAAACCGCCAAAGAAGAGGCTGCCGCATAAGAGCGGCCCCCTCCAACGTATAAAAACGTGGAAAATAGAAACGTGGAGAACATCATGTCTGCTGAAAAGAAATATGTCGTCGCTCTGGACCAGGGAACCACCTCTTCCCGCGCCATCGTGTTTGATCAGGATGCCAACATTGTCGGTACCTCCCAGCGCGAATTCACCCAGCACTACCCGAAAGCGGGCTGGGTAGAGCACGACCCGATGGAGATCTGGGCGACCCAATCCTCCGTCTTTACCGAAGTGCTGGCCAAGACAGGCCTGCGCAGCGAAGAGATCGCCGCCATCGGTATCACCAACCAGCGTGAAACCACAGTGGTATGGGAAAAGGCCACCGGCAAGCCCATTTACAACGCCATCGTCTGGCAGTGCCGCCGTACCGCCGCCATCTGCGAGGAGCTGAAAGCACGCGGTCTGGAAGAGTACGTTCGCGAGAACACCGGTCTGGTGCTGGATGCCTACTTCTCCGGTACCAAGGTGAAGTGGATCCTCGACAACGTGGAAGGTGCCCGCGAGAAGGCGATGAACGGGGAGCTGCTGTTTGGCACCATCGATACCTGGCTGGTCTGGAAGATGACCAATGGCGAAGTGCACGTCACCGACCCGACCAACGCCTCCCGTACCATGCTCTACAACATCCGCGAGCTGAAGTGGGATCAGAAGATGCTGGACGAGCTGGGCATCCCCATGTCCATGCTGCCGGAAGTGAAACCCTCTTCCGAAGTGTACGGCTACACCACCCGTGGCGGCGGCTCCCGCATCCCCATCGCCGGTATCGCCGGTGACCAGCAGTCTGCCCTGTTCGGCCAGCTCTGCTTTGAAAAAGGGATGGCCAAGAACACCTACGGCACCGGCTGCTTCATGCTGATGAACACCGGTACCGAGCCGGTTCGCTCCAGCAACGGCCTGCTGACTACCGTTGCCATCGGCCCGAAAGGGGAAGTGAACTACGCGCTGGAAGGTGCGGTGTTTATGGGCGGCGCCACCATCCAGTGGCTGCGTGACGAGCTGAAGATCATTCACGATGCCCGCGATACCGACTACTTCGCCTCCAAGGTGGGTGACACCAACGGCGTCTATCTGGTACCGGCCTTCGTCGGCCTAGGCGCGCCCTACTGGGATCCCTATGCTCGCGGCACCATGGTCGGCCTGACCCGTGGCGCCAACCGCAACCACATCATCCGTGCCGCGCTGGAATCCATCGCCTATCAGAGCCGCGATGTGCTGGATGCGATGCAGCAGGACTCCGGCATCAAGCTGGCCGCCCTCAAGGTCGACGGTGGCGCGGTAGCCAACGACTTCCTGATGCAGTTCCAGGCCGACATGATGCACACCCCGGTGGTGCGTCCGACCCGCATCGAGACCACCGCCATGGGCGCCGCCTTCCTAGCGGGTCTGGCAGTCGGCTTCTGGAAGAGCTCCGACGAGCTGGAAGACAAGTTCAGCGTGGACCGCGAGTTCATCCCGCAGATGGACAGAGACGATCGCGCCAAGCGCTACAACGGCTGGAAAAAAGCGGTTGAGCGTTCACGCCGTTGGGCTGAAGAGGATTGATCGGGCTCCCGACATTCCGTTGAGATAAACACCAAGGAGGCCGACCATCACGTCGGCCTCTTTTTGTCTACCCCTTGCCGGCCCTCCCCTCCCGTTGCTCCCCCTGTTTTTATCTGGTGAATCTTGTTCTCACCAACCGTCACAACACAATTGAGTTCTCTATCTATAATCATCATCTGGGTCGCATATGCGGCCTTTCTTTATGGAGGAGAGAAATATGGAGAGGGCGATACACCGTTTTACACTGCACTCACTCTGGTCAGGGCTCGGGATCCGCACCCGGATCCTCTCCGGCGTAGCGATACTGATGGTTATCGCCATCAGTTGCATCACCCTGATCCTCGAGCAGATATCCCACACGCAGGCACAACAGCGGGTCGAACGCTATGAGCTGCCAAGCAGTGTGGACCGCATTGCCAACCAGCTGACCGCCCAGCTGACCCAGCACCTGACCGAGGCGCAAGCGCTCGCCAGCAACAGCTTCGTCATCGACTGGCTGACCGCTGGCATGCCAGAAGCTGAGTGGCCCGAGATGGAGCGCTACTTTCAGGCTCTGCAACGGCGTCTCGGCGGTAACGTCTTTATTGCCCCTCGCCAGACCAACACCTTGCTCAACTTCAGTGACGGCCCCACCGCCCAGAAAGCGCTGAGCGAGTCAGACCCGAAAGATGAGTGGTTTTACGGTTTTCTCCAGCGCAATCAACCTTACGAACTGAACCTCGACATCTCCGATTTCAACCAGCGAGCCTCCCTCTATATCAACACCGCCGTCACCCACGAGGGCAATACCCTGGCGGTGACCGGTACCTCCATCGACATGAGCACCCTGAGCAAGCTCATCAGCAGCTATCGGATCGGCAAGAGCGGTCAGGTCTATCTGGCGGACATGGAAGGCAATATCGAGATCCACCCCGCACTGGAGCAAAAAGATGCCGCTCACCATCAACAATCCTTTCTCGATACCGTCAAACGGCTTATCCCCAAGGCTGGGGAACAGGTGGCAGTTGAGGCACTGACGCTGGAGGGAGAAACCTACCTTCTTGCTGTACGCTACATCCCCACCCTCAACCGGCTGCTGATTGGCGAGATCAACAGCGCCGAGTTGGAAGAGGGATTACATGAGTCACGCCAGCTAATCATCATGGTGTCGCTCGCCATCGGCACTCTGGCGATGCTGGCCTCCGCCTGGTTGGCTCACTCCATCAGTCGCCCGATTCGTCAGGCTGCCGATGGCATGCACCACATCACCGCCGATCGGGATCTGGCGACCCGCCTCGACTTCTCCGACGAGTCGGAGCTGGGCCAGATGGCCCAGAGCTTCAACCGGCTGATCCAGAGTCTTAACCAGAGCTTCTCCCGCTTCCAACAATCGGGGAGTGCCCTCTCCGCCCAATCCTCGCAAACCCTTCATCAGGCGCAGGCACTGGCGGGAGAAGCGTGCCAGCAGGCAAGGAGCATCCAAGAACTGACCAATGTAGTCGCTGCTATCGGCAGCAATGCCGAGCAGATCGCCAGCCGTTCCGAGGGGGTCAGCGACGTGACCCGGCGCATCGCTGACCACATGCTCAGTGTCGAACAGGATGTGATCCAGAGTGCCGATCGTCTCGATACTTTGCGCAGCAGCATCGGCACCTCGTCCGCACTGCTTGAAGAGGTGGTCAAGGACAGCAACAACATCACCCAGATCATGAACCTCATCCGCGATGTCTCGAACCAGACCAACCTGCTGGCCCTCAATGCCGCTATCGAGGCTGCCCGGGCAGGGGATATGGGGCGGGGCTTTGCGGTGGTGGCCGACGAGGTGCGCCAACTGGCGGTGCGCACCCAGACCGCCACCAAGGATGTGCAGGATCTTATCTTGCGTCTGCAGGAGGGTACCCGGCAGGCCAGCAGCTCGATGGCAGGCTCCCACACCCTGAGCGAAGAGGGCTATAGCCGGATGCATCAAGCCCGAGAGGTGCTGGTCGATGCCACCAGCCAAATTAACCAGACAGCAAGGGAACTCAACGAAATCAGCGCGCTGGCACAAGCTCAGGATCAACAGATGGGGCAAGCCAGAGCTGCGCTTGACGAGCTCGCCATGGTGGCCGAGCATCAGCGTGAACACGCAGAGGAGAGCAATGCCGCCAGCCGCGAACTGTTCGAACTGGCCAAAGCCATCGACGAGCAGATCCGCCAATACCGGATTGGCTAGGCCCGGCGCTTCCCCCTCTCCCTCTCAATAACCAAGACGCCACCGCAGGGTGGCGTTTTCATTTTGCAAATCATTTTGCCTGCGCTCTCGAAACGGGAATGACGACAAGACTTGCAAGTCATTGATAATTAACATGAAAAAATGTGGAACGGCCATTGCTTAGTGATATCAGACTCAACAGAGGGATATCGCCATGAAACCCACCACCAATCAAGCGCCCGTAGCCCACGTCGCCACTCAAAAAGAGACCCTGACCCCCCGCGAAGGCACCTTCCTGATGATGGTGGCCCAACTGGTGGTGCTCACCTGCATCGTACTGGCCGCCACCGTCGGCGGCCTCTCCTGGCAGTGGACCCTGCTGCTGGCCATTCCGCCGGTGATCGGCGGCGCCTTGCTCAGCTGGGTATGGGGCAACCCCCCCCGCTAACTGCGCTTCACCTCACACACCTTCCCGAACCGGCGGCCGACCCTCAAGTCGGCCGTCTGTTTATCTGCCGCCAGGCTAATGCTGATGGGCCGCAACGAGGGTGCGGCTTGTTCTTCGCCAAGCAAACCGCAGCGACGAACCGTTCAAACAAACCGCACAAACCAACCTGAACTACAGGGTATGGCTGCCAAGCTGCTCTTTAAGAAAATCGAGCCAGACCCGCAATCGGATATCCCGCTGGGCATCAGAGTAGAAGACCGCGTTGATGGGTCGCGAGGCGCCACTGTTGCTGCGGGCCAGCACCTCCACCAGCGCGCCGCTCTCCCGATCCGGCCCAGTCATGAAATCCGACAGACAAACGATCCCCTGCCCCGCCAGCGCTAGCTGACGCAAAGTTTCGCCGCTGCTGGCACGCAGACTGGGGGTGATGGCAAAGCGATCACCCTGCTCGGCACTGAGCAGCGGCCAGTGGTTGAGGTGATCGGGATGCAAAAAGCCAAGCAACTCGTGACCGCTCAGCAGATCCGCCGGTTGGCGCGGGGTGCCGCGCTCGCTCAAATAGGCGGGAGAGGCCAGCAGCCGCAACCGCGAACGGCCCAGCGGCAGCGCACGCAGGGAGGAGTCGGTCAGCTCGCCGATGCGGATGGCCATGTCCACCCGCCGCTCCATCAGATTGATAAAGCCCTCCGAGCTGTGCAGCTGCAACTCGATGGCAGGATAACGACGACGAAACTCGCCGATGATCGGCACCAGCCGGTGCAGGATAAAGGGAGTGGCCGCATCGACCCGCAAGATCCCCTCCGGCTGCTCCCGGCGCATCAGCAGATGCCCCTCCGCCTCGCTCATCTCGGTCAGGATCTTCACCGCCCGCTGATAGAACCAGCTCCCCTCCTCGGTCAGGCTGACCCGGCGGGTGGTGCGATTGAGCAGCACGGTTGAGAGCTTCTCCTCCAGCCGCTTGATGCCACGGCTCACCACCGAGTTGTCCATGCCGAGGTTCTCCGCCGCCTGGCGAAAACTGCCCGCCTCCACCACCGCCACAAACAGGGTCAGTTCATCAGAATGGGTCTTCATTGCTGTTATCCGGACAAGAGTAATGGGCCTTTATAGGCGCAGCCGCTGTGGATTGGCAAGCGTGCGGTGAGGCCAGTTCTTTTTTTCTACAGAGAAAGAACGTGACCGCGAGCCCACATCATGCCCGCGATTTGTCAGTACAATGCAGCCAGAAAAGCACCGTATGGCACCACTTATTTCACAAGGATGAATACCATGACATTTGAAGAACGGCTGGCCGCCGCCCATCAGGAGCTGGCTAACAAAGGGGTATGGCATGCCAACTACAATCCACCGCTGTGCAGACTGCTGCGCAGGTTCGGTTATCCCGTCAAACCGCCTCACTATGAGGGTTGGCTAACCAACGTTCTGCTATTCGGGGTAGGCATTGGTCTGGTATGGGGCATGGCGATGTGGTTTTTCAGTTGGCACCCCATGGGGATAGATCCGCTGTTTGCCCTGCGCCAAACAGCCCTGTTTGCGGGATTCTGCGGCCTGACCATGGCATCTTGGCTCTGGCTACGGCGCAAGCAGCTTAAACTGACCCCGTGGGAACAACTTGCTGAACCCAGCGATGCTGATGATGAGGGAGACGAACTGCATGAAAGCCCATGAAAAATTGAACTATGTGGAGTTTGCGGCCAGGGATCTCGCCGCGACCAAAGCATTCTTTCAAGCCGTATTTGGCTGGCAGTTTGTCGGTTACGGCCCCGACTACAGCGCCGATATTGAAACGACCCAAGCCAAGGTAAGCCAACACGGTGGCACCATCAATCGCCCACTATTCGACTTCCCCGGTGGACGCCGTTTCCACTTCGTTGAACCCAGCGGCAATGAGTTTGCGGTCTGGTCGGTGCAAGCTAAATAACTGATCCTAATAGTGCTCCATCTTGCCGGAAGCCTTGTGGCGTAAGGCATTTGTGCAATCTGGCGAGAAAGCCTGAAGTGACAAGGCTTAGCGCACGATGCGTGCTCAATGTCACTTGTAGAAGCTGTACGAGTGCAGTGATCTATTATTCGGAACAGCTATTTAGCGCCTGATAATACTGGACGAAGTGAAACAATCTACATCCATATTATTCATAATATCGTTCTCTACTACATATCCGAAAGGTTTATAAAAGAAAACACCGAACCGTTTTTTTGAAAAAAACAGGTGAAGTGTTCATTTCATATTACGTGTTCTTGACTTAATCATGGCATTTAAGACACAGTTCCCAACAAATATTATTACATTCTATTGCAGATGCAGATGGCTGTCAGATTACATCAAAATTTCAAGGTGTTATTTTGAAGGTAATTACAGTAGAATATCATGCCATCTATATGGCAATTTTATAAAAGGTGTTCTATGAGCCCAGAAGAAATTAATCTTGTAACTGAATCAATCAAGGCTATTGGAAGTAAAGGATCGAACGAATGGATTCCAGTTATTGCAGCCCTTGGCGGTGCAGTTTTGGGTTCGCTCAGTTCAATTATTACTTCTAGCATAATTGAACGTAAAAAAGAGAAAATGTTTTCATTACAAATTACAAGATCTCTGATTACCGAAATATCCGCATTACTTAATTTAATGGAAACAAGAGGGTTTCTTGACAGTATCAATAACGCCATTGCTCATTTAAAAGAAAATCCAGATGATACATACATATTAGCCTCCGATATCCCGCCTCATTATTCCAGAGTATATCAAGAAAACTGTAAACATTTGGGCGTGGTAGATCATGAAACATCGAAGCAAATTATTAACTTTCATCATTTAGTAGATGCAATAGTTCAAGATGTTAAGATGGATGGAACATTCAGCAAATCACCTACAATCGAAGCTTATGTAGAAGCACATAAGATCCTGACGCTTGCAATCAGAATAGGTCGAAACTTAGAAACTAAAAAAATAAATTGTTGATTCGTGTAATGAGGTCATTAGCGTATTCCTCTTATATGTCCTGGATTACCCCATTGCTGCTCTCCCCTCAATACTGTTTTCCGACCAGCGCCCTGTTTCCAGCAAGTCACGACAGGCATACTGACCCTTCGTTTTTGCCAAGGAGGTTCAGATGTCATCACCCGTGATTGTGATTGCCCAGCTTGAAGCCAAACCCGAATTCGCCGCCCAGTTTCGCGCCGCCCTTGAGCCGCTGATTGCGGCCACGCTGCAAGAGGCGGGCTGCCAGCGCTATCAGTTGCACCAAGACTTGGACAATCCCCACAGCTGGATGCTCTACGAAGTGTGGGAGAGCGAAGCGGCCCTCACCGCCCATCAGGGCCAACCCCACTTTACCGAATTTGTCGCCAAGGCCGAGCCCTGGTTTGCCAGCAGCACCATTCGCCGCTATCAGCCACTGGGCGCCTGACTGGCCCTAGAGCCTGTTTCTGTTCAGCCCATCAAGGGCCAACCACCACCCCATTGAGGAATAAGATGATCAATATGCCACCCATGGGTCTGGGCACCTTCCGCCTGAAGGGCGAGCCGCTGCTTGCCACCCTGACCAACGGTCTGGAGCTGGGCTATCGCCATATCGATACCGCCCAGATCTATGACAACGAAGCCGAAGTCGGCGCCGTGCTGACCCGCAGCACTGTTGCCCGCCACGAGATCTACCTGACCACCAAGGTGTGGACCAGCGAGTTTGGCCCGGGCAAGGTGCTCCCGAGCCTGGAGGTAAGCCTGGAAAAACTGGGCACTGACTATCTGGATCTGGCGCTGATCCACTGGCCCTCCCCCAAGGATGAGGTGCCGATGGCAGTCTATCTGGAGCAGTTGACCGAGGCCAAGGCCCGGGGCCTGACCCGGGAGATCGGGGTCTCCAACTTCACCGTGGCCCAGCTCAAACAGGCTATCGAGATTTTGGGGCCTGGGGCCATCGCCCACCAGCAGATCGAGGTTCATCCCCTGCTGCAAAACCGCAAGGTGGTCGAGTTCTGCAAAGCTAACGGTATCGCCGTCACCGCCTATATGCCGCTCGCCTATGGCAAGGTGCTGAGCGAGCCGCTGCTGATGGAGATTAGCAAACGCCACGGGGTATCGGCTGCACAGGTGTCGCTGGCCTGGCTGCTGGCGCAGGACATGACAGTGATCCCGAGCTCCACCAAGCGGGAGAATCAGGCTGCCAATCTGGCCGCTCTCGATATCGCCTTGAGCAGCGAGGAGATGGCCGCCATCGCCACGCTGGATCGGGGTGAGCGCTGCGCCAACCCGGACTTTGCACCAGATTGGGATTAAACGGGAAGGGAGACATGGGCTCTCTTGCTTCGACGGCGGATACCGGCAACTCTCACGAGCCTATTGCAACTGCGAACTATCCCCTCTCCCGACGGGAGAAGGGTGCAAATAACGCTCAACGACATTTTTCAGCAAAATCGGGAGGTATCATGCCTCCCGCTTTTTTTGCCCTTTCATCTCACTCGTTGCTCATTCCCCCACGCACAGCAGGTTCAGCCAACCCTGTCTCCTTCCATTACCCCCGCCCCCGTTTCCTCTTTATACCCTACTCGCTCAACACGCTTTGTCTCTGCTTTCCAGTCACTTCGATCTCATCTCTCTTCCCCCCTCTTTGCGGCCACTCTTGTCTCTCCCATTCCCCTCCTACTCATCGCCATTGCTGCTGATTTGGCAAAAGTAATTTGATGTCACCGTCATTTTTGCCAACAAAACCCATCGGCATACTGGCGCCATTCTCCCGTCGGGAGTCCCTAACCAAGGAGTTGTTATGCCACTGGCGTTATTTGCCCTTACCCTGAGTGCCTTTGCGATAGGCACCACCGAATTTGTGATCGTGGGGCTTATCCCCACCATTGCCGAGCAGCTCAATGTCTCGCTTCCCTCGGCGGGCCTTCTGGTCAGCCTCTATGCCCTTGGCGTAGCCATCGGCGCCCCCGTGCTCACAGCGCTGACCGGCAAGGTGCCGCGCAAGTGGCTGCTGGTAGGGCTGATGGCGCTCTTTACCGCCGGCAACCTGCTGGCCTGGCAGGCCCCCGGTTACGAGAGCCTGATTGTGGCCCGCATCCTGACCGGATTGGCGCACGGGGTCTTCTTTTCGGTAGGCAGCACCATCGCCACGGGTCTTGTGGCCAAAGAGAAGGCAGCGAGCGCCATCGCCATCATGTTCAGCGGCCTTACCGTGGCGCTGGTGACAGGCGTACCGCTCGGCACCTGGATTGGTCAGGTCTTTGGCTGGCGTGAAACCTTTCTGGTGGTAAGCCTGCTGGGCCTCATCGCCATGGTGGGTAGCCTGCTGCTGATCCCGGGCAACCTGCCCAAGGGAGCAGCCTCGACCATCCGCGAGCAACTCTCGGTACTGACCAAGAAGCCGCTGCTGCTGGTCTACGCCAAGACCGCCCTCGGTTATGGCGGCGCCTTCACCGCTTTCACCTTCCTCGCCCCCATCCTGCAGCAGGTGAGCGGCTTTAGCGCCGGTGCGGTGAGCCTGATCCTGCTGGTGTACGGGGTATCGGTCGCCATCGGCAATATCTGGGGTGGCAAGCTGGCCGACAAGATGGGTCCCCTGCCGGCGCTCAAGCTGCTGTTTGCCGGTCTGGCGCTGGTGCTGCTGGCCCTCACCTTCACCGCCCCCCATCCGGTGCTGGCCGTGCTGACCGTGCTGGTGTGGGGCGCCTTTGCCTTCGGCAACGTGCCGGGTCTGCAGGTGCTGGTGGTCAAACAGGCCGAGCTGCACACCCCCAAGGCGGTGGATGTGGCCTCCGGCCTCAATATCGCCGCCTTCAACGTTGGCATCGCGCTGGGCTCCGTCGTCGGTGGCCTGGTGGTGGAGCACCTCGGCCTGATGCACACCCCCTGGATCGGCGCCCTTATCGTACTGCTGGCCTACGGACTGACCCATGTCAGCGAGCGCCGCGAAGCCGTCCGGCTCGCCGCCTGTCAGGCATAAGCTGCGCCAGCAGGCGTCACGCAAGGGCGTGGCGCCTGCTGCAATCGGTGCGGCAGGCTTCTATGCTGTGACACAGCGTCAACCCGGCAACTATTTCAGCAACTGTTCCAGTCACTTTTTCAGTAACCAAGCCTGTCACCCTCGCATCATTTGCCACGGAGTCTGTTATGAAGGTGCTTATCGTCTATGCCCATCCCGAACCCAAAAGTTTCAACGGTGCCCTCTTCTGCCACGCCATCAGGGTGCTGGAGCAGGCGGGCCACACAGTGATGACCAGCGATCTCTATGCCATGGGCTTTGATCCCGTCTCGGATCGGCGCAACTTCACTGCCGCCAGCGATCCCGATTTTCTCAAGCTGCAGCTTGAAGAGCTGGCTGCCACCGAGCAGGGCAGCTTTGCCCCGCAGCTGGAGCAGGAAATGCAAAAGCTGGAGGCGGCCGATCTGCTGATCTTCCAGTTCCCGCTCTGGTGGTTTGGCCTGCCCGCCATTCTCAAGGGGTGGGTGGATCGGGTCTTTGCCATGGGGCGAGTCTATGGTCAGGGTCATATCTACGAGAGCGGCAAGTTTCGCGGCAAGCGGGCGCTGCTGAGCCTCACCACCGGCGGCCCCGCCGAGACCTATCTGCCCGACGGCTTCAACGGCGATATCGACGGGGTGCTGCGCCCCATCCAGCGCGGGATCCTGCAATTTGTCGGCTTCGACGTGCTGCGCCCCCATATCTGTTATGCCCCGGTGCGGGTCTCGCAAGAAGAGCGGGAAACCTGGCTCGCCCAGTGGGCCGAGCGCCTTGGCCAGATTGAGCAGGAGTCCCCCATCGCGGTCGGCCGCTACCTGTAACGGCTGACGCAGCTGACACTCTCCCCCCAAAAGCACAAAAACAGCGAGCGGCACCCGGCCGCTCGCTGTTTTTCACGCTCTGTCGTTATGGTTTTTGTTATCCGTTAGCGGGTCTTATGCCGCCTGTTGCACGCCTGCTTTGCCGGTCACGGCACGTTTGAGCCAGTAGTCGAGGCTGACGTAGCGGCCACCGCCGTAAACCAGCAGCACCAGCAGCATCACGAAGTAGGTGGCGGCAAACTCCATCCCGTTGTTGAGCATCACGGGATCCCCGAGCTCGGTGATGTAGTTGTAGCGACCGGGGAAATTCGCCGCCAGCCACTCGATAAAGCCGTTGAGGCGCAAGGTGGCCTCCATGCTGCCGGTGGCGATGGCATCCCAGCCGTGCTTCCAGTGCACCATGGCGCTCGCCACGCTCATCAGGAAGATGGTGGGAATGGCCATGATGCGGGTAAAGAGGCCAAGGGCGATGCAGATGCAGCCCAGCACCTCGGTGCCCGCAGCCAGAAAGGCGAGCAGGGTCGGGAACGGCAGGTTGAGCCCCCCTTCCGAGACTGGCGCACCAAACCAGGCGACGGTACCGGCAAAGCCCATCACCTTGGAGTGGGCCCCCACATAGATGACCGGAATGAGATAGAGACGAATGGCCAGCAGGGCCAGAAAATCGAGCCGCTTGCACTGGGCCACCGCCCGCTCGTACCACTGGATCAGGGGATTGTTCATGGGAATTCTCCTTGGTGTTTGCTAAATGGGTGCAAGGGGGCGCCGGGCTGGCGCTCACCGACGGGCAGGATCAACAGACCCAGCCGGTGAAAATGGCGTGCCCACCCTGTCAGATCAAAATCACGGCGAACCTGTTGCACCTGTTGCTTGAACGCGGCTTGAGTGATCCCCGGCTGCTGTTGCAGCAACTGGATCAGCGCCACATCCCATTCGCGCAACCGCTGGGTCACCACCTGATGCTCCGGGCTGCGAAACAGGCCATAGAAGTGGTTGCCCTGCCGGGTCGGCACCACGCCGCTGCGACGAATGGCGAAGGGGATCTCCAGCAGTTGCAGGGTGGGATTGAGCACAAGCGGACTCTCCGCCGTCACCTCAACCCCCGATATAACTTGCGGCACCACCCCTTCATCAATCTCGACACAGAGGCAGGCCCACTCGTACTCCAGCAGCGCCAGCCGCTGCTTGGGCCAGTTGAGAGAGCCCTCGCCGTGGCGATGCTGCACATAGCGGACAAACTCGGTGGCGATATGGTGAAACTCGGGGGCCTCGGCGCCGTGCGCGATGACAAAGCCCTCCACCAGCTGCCACCTATCCACCGGTGCCCAGTGAGCGTGGGTGAGCGGAAAAGCGCTCTCCAGCACCGACTCCAAATTGGCGCGCACGCTGCGGGCATAGTGGCTGGCGATGCCATCCTGCGGCAGCCGCACCCGGCTCGCCAGCCAGGCGGTCTGCTGCTGCATTCGCTGCGGCGCCGTTTTAGGCGCAGTGATCAGGGATAACCGTCTATCCATAACGCACCTCCCGCACCTGACGGTCTATCGCCTCGCAACAGGCGCCGTGCACCCGCGCCAGCTCGGCCTCCAGCTCTGCCAGCGGTGGCAGATGGTGATCCCGCTCCAGCAGCAGGGGGCGCAGGCCGTGGGTCTGCACCGTATAACGGGCCAGCGCTACCACCGCCTCACAGACCGGACGACCATGGGTATCCAGCAAGGTGCCATCCGCCTCTTCCAGATGACCGGCGATATGGAAATAGCGGATCGCACTGCTCGGCAGCCCGGCAATCATCCGCTTGGGGCAGTAACCGTGGTTGCGGCTGTTCACAAAGACGTTGTTGATATCGAGCAACAGCTCGCAGCCGCTGCGCGCCACCAGCTCGGCGAGAAAATCCTCCTCCGGCATCTCGTGGTCATAGCCGTGGTAGTAGGAGATATTTTCCAGCACCAGCGGGCGGGCCAGCGCCTCCTGCACCTGCGCGATCCGCTCTGCCAGATAGGGGATGTTCTCCCACTGGCGCGGCACCGGTAGCAGTTCGTAAAGATACCCCTGCTGGTCGCGGGAAAAGCTCAGGTGCTCGCTGTAGATCTCTATGCCGAACTCGTCCAGAAAGGTGCGGATCTGGCTGAGCAGGGTGCGATTGAGGGGCTGGCAATCGCCGAGGGAGAGGCTGAGGCCGTGGGCCACCAGCGGGTAACGCTCGGCCAGCTGGTGCAGTTGCGCCCGCTTGGCGCCGCCGATGGCCATCCAGTTCTCCGGCGCCAGTTCGAGAAAGTCGATGCCGGGGCGGACGGGACCGGAGCAGAGCGCATCCAGATGCTCCTGACGCAGCCCGATCCCCCGACTGCGGGAGCTTATTGGCCGCATACCCCCTCCGTCATCTTGCTGCCGTTGCTGGATCTGTCGCCATCAATCCCCTCGCCCGCCACGCCACACTTGCCATCGCGGGCGCGCACCAGCCGCCCCTGCGGATCACTGTCGAGGGCTTGCTTCTCGAAGCGCTTCTCGGTGCCGCACTTGCCCGCCGCACACTTGCCGCCGTGCTGTTCGCTGGGGGCGGCCTTGACCGGCGCATCGCTCGGGGTGGCCGCCAGCGCCAGCCCCGGTGTCAGGGCAATCAGGCTGGTCATGGCGATGGAGAGGGTCAGTTTGCCGGTGGTTTTGTTGCTGCTTGAGTTACTCATGAGCGGACTCCTTGACTGCTGAAACGGGGTAACTGGAGAGATCGCGGGCGGCCACGATCTGACCGTGGAACTGCTGCTTGACGATGGCCATCGCCTCTTTCTTGTGATTGAGGCCAACCCCCATCCAGTGGTTGAGCACCAGCAGCTTGGGGTTCACCTCGGCCGCAATCTTGGCCACCACCGACGGCTTGGCGTGAAGCGAGGCGGAGACCGGGTCGGCCCCTTCGTGGATGGCGAGCGGCATCACCAGAATGTCGGCCCCCTTGGCAAACGGCACAAAGGCCGGGTTGCTGCCGTTCTGATCCGCAGAGATAACGATGGTCCCCTCGGCGCTCTGGATCCGGTAGGCCAGACAGGGCACGTCACCGTGGGGGATGCCGAGCGCGGTGATGGTCAGCCCATCCTGCTGATAGACGGTGTGAGGCTGCGGGCTCTGGTAGGGCACATCGTGCAAGGTGATGGGGAAGAGGCCATCGGTGCCATCCTTGAAACCGCTCAGGTAGGCATAAGCGCCCTTGTCTTTGTTGAAGAGGGCATCAAAGTAGCCGCTCATGCTGGGGAAGGCCGAACCTGCCTCGGGCCCCGCCAGATCCAGCGGATCGCTGCGCTCGAAGAAGTAGGCCCCCTTGAGCAGGGCGGGCAGGTCGGTCACATGGTCGGTGTGAAAGTGGGTAATGCCGATAAAATCGACCTCTTCGAGCTTGGCCCCCGCCTGACCGAAGCGCAGGTAGACGCCGCCACCGGCATCGATCAGGATGCGGGATTTCCCCTTCCACCAGATCACCTCGCTGGAGGAGGCGCGCTGATCGTCGGAGATGGGGCCGCCGCTACCGAGCACCTGCAGGGTGAAGGTTTTATCCAGTGGCGTCAGTTGTACCGGTTCGGCACAGGCCGGGGCGACGGTGAGCGCGCACCCGATGGCCAGCGCCACCGCTTTCAATCTCTGTTTCATCACAATTACCTGTCGGTTGGTTGTCGGTTGAAAGTGTGTCGTTTGTGTCGTTTAAAGAGGGGGAGAGAGGGGCCGATGGCGACGAGTGAACGCCCACCACCGGCCGTGGCGGGGCGCGAGCCCCCGCCGTCAGTTACCGTCCCGTTCGTCCGCCTGCCAGCGCGCTTCCAGCCAGAGCAGGTTGCACAGGCCCAACAGCAGGGCGAATCCGAGGCCCAAAATCCAGGTGAAGTACCACATAGCAGATCCCTTGAGGTCAGTAGAGTTGATGGCTGTCGCGCTTGATGCGGGCACGGTCGAGCTTGCCGCGCACCACCCGATAGACCCAGCCGGTGTAGCCGAGGTTGACCGGCATCAGCACCAGCACGAGGCCGAACATGATGGCCAGGGTCTTGTAGCTGGAGGTGCTGTCCCACAGGGTCAGGCTGCTGACCGCATCGAGGGATGAGGGCAGCACGAAGGGGAACAGGGCGATGGCCACCGAGCAGAGCATGGCGGCGCAGGCGATGGCGCTGGCCAGTAGCGCAATCCGGCCCCGCTCCAGCCAGGAGGCAATCCCGCTCACCAGCGGCGCCAGCGCCCCGATGATCGGCACCAGCCACAGCAGCGGATAGTCAAAGTAGTTGCGCAGCCAGCCTCCGGCGTGGGGGATCACCCCCTTCATCAGCGGGCTGATGGCAGCATTCGGGTCAAAAGGTTGTGTACCGACACCGGTCAGCTGAAACCCTTGCAGATCCACCAGATGCCAGCCGGCCAGCAGGTAGCAGAGGCTCACTAGCGGGGCCAGCAGGATGGCGATCCCCCGAGCCCGCAGCGCAGGGGTGCCGGTGACCTTGGCTTGCAGAAAACCGGCGCCGTGCAGCAGCAGCAGACTGATGGCAGTGGCCAGCACCGAGAGCAACCAGCCCCAGTGGAAGTCGAAGGCGCCATAGTGCAGACGCAGCGCCGTGTCGAAGCGAAACGGCAGCCCTTCCATCACCAGACCGATAGCCGCACCGAGGATGAGCGCCGGTATCAGGCCACCGGCCACCAGTGCCCGATCCCACCAGCGGCGCCACACCGGATCGGCCAGCTTGCTGCGATAGTCAAAGCCGACCGGACGCAAAAATAGCCCGAGCAGCAGCACCACCATGGGGATGTAAAGCCCCGAGAAGGCGGCGGCATAAACCAGCGGCCAGGCGGCGAACAGGGCTCCGGCACCGGCAATCAGCCACACCTGATTGCCCTCCCACACCGGTCCCACGCTGTTGATCACCAGACGGCGGTCGTCGTCATCTTTCGACACCACCGGCAGCAGCATGGCGATGCCGAGATCGAAGCCATCCATCACGATAAAACCGACCATCATGAAGAGCACCAGCGCCCACCAGATGAGTTTCAGGGTTGCGTAATCCATCAGGCGATCCTCGCAAGTTCGGGTTGTTCACCGCTGTAGCGGCCGGTATGGAGAATGGCGGGCCCCTTGCGGATCACATGGCGCAACAGGAACAACTCCACCACCAGCAACAGGGTGTAGATGGAACAGATGGCGATCAGGCTGAACCAGAGTTGGCCCGGCTGGAGCAAAGAGACCGAGGCCGAGACCGGCAGCACATCGCTGATGGTCCAGGGTTGACGGCCGAGTTCGGCCACCAGCCAGCCCGCCTCGATGGCAATCCAGGGCAGCGGAATGCTCCAGAGCAGGGTCTTGAGCAGCCGTGGCGAGTCTTGCAGCCGGTTGCGGCAGAGCTGGACAAAGCTCACCACCATCAGCCCCAGCATGGTGATACCAAGCCCCACCATCACCCGAAAGCCCCAGAACAGCGGCGCCACTGGCGGGATGGAGTCATCGACCGCTTTGGCAATCTCCGCCTCACCGGCCTTGGCGATATTGCTGGCATAGGGGGTGAGCAGCATGCCGTAGCCGAGATCCTTGCCGTGCTGCTCGAAGCGGGCGCGGTTGGCAGGTGTATTAGCGCCCTGCCGGATCTGGTCGAGAGCCTCGGCCGCCACCATGCCGCTGCGGATGCGCGCCTCGTTCTGCACCTTGATATCCTTGAGGCCGGTCACCGCCTCGTCGATGGAGCGGGTAGCGATGATCCCCATCAGATACGGGATCTTGATGGCTGCGTGGGTGGTCTCGGCAGTCTGATCCGGGAAGCCGAACAGGGTAAAGGAAGCTGGCGCTGGCTCGGTCTCCCACTCCGCCTCGATGGCGGCGAGCTTCACCTTCTGCACCTCGCCGGTGCGATAGCCCGACTCATCCCCGAGCACAATGACCGAGAGGATGGCCGCCAGCCCGAAGCCGGAGGCAATGGCGAAGGAGCGCAGGGCAAACTGCACCTCGGTTTTGCGCAGCAGATACCAGCTGCTCACCCCCATCACGAACATGGAGGCCGCCACATAGCCCGCCGCGACGGTGTGAACGAACTTCACCTGCGCCACCGGGTTGAACAGCACGGCGGCGATATCTACCAGCTCCATGCGCTGGGTCAGCAGGTTGAACTCGGCCCCCACCGGGTTTTGCATCCAGCCGTTGCCGATCAGGATCCAGAGCGCGGAGAGATTGGAGCCGAGCGCCACCAGCATGGTCACCAGCAGGTGCTTGCCGCGGGAGAGCTTGTCCCAACCGAAGAAGAAGAGCCCCACCAGGGTCGATTCGAGGAAGAAGGCCATCAGCCCCTCGATGGCCAGCGGAGTACCGAAGATGTCCCCCACATAGTGGGAGTAGTAAGCCCAGTTGGTGCCGAACTGAAACTCCATGGTGATCCCCGTGGTGACCCCCATGACGAAGTTGATGCCAAACAGTTTGCCCCAGAAGCGGGTGATGTCCTGATAGATCACCTTGCCGGTCATCACATAAGCCGACTCGGCGATCACCAGGATCCAGGACAGCCCCAGCGTGAGGGGCACAAACAGGAAGTGGAACAGGGCCGTGGCGCCAAATTGCAGGCGAGACAGGCTGACCACGTCATCCGGATTGATCATGCGTCACTCTCTTTTGTTGTATTTGCCTTGCACGTTTCGTGCGTGACAAGTACATCACGGAGCATGACACCTATAACAGATGCAGTTATATTGAATTACACCTATAACAGTTGATCCAGATCATGTCTCTTTACCAGCAGTTGGCCGACCGCCTGCAAAGCCAGATCGACGATGGTATCTGGCAACCGGGGGAGCGCATCCCCTCCATTCGCCAGAGCTGCAAGACCCACGGGCTCAGCCCCATGACGGTGCTGCAGGCCTATCAACTGCTGGAGAGTCAGGGGCGGATCCTCGCCCGCCCCCAGTCCGGTTACTACGTCAAAGCCGCCTCACCACAGGTCGTGCAGCACACGCCGAGCCAGACCCACTACAGCGGCTCGGTGGATATCAACGATCTGGTGTTCGAGGTGTTGCAGGCGAGCAAATCGCGGGATCTGGTGCCCCTTGGCATGTCAGTGGCAGACCCGACCCTGTTCCCCCATCCCCAGCTCGGGCGGGCCCTGGCCAGCTGCATGCGCAAGCTCGATCCCTTCAGCACGGTGGCCGACCTGCCCCCCGGCAACGAAGCGCTGCGCCGCGCCATCGCCCAGCGCTACGCCAGCGACGGAGTGGCGGTCAATCCGCAGGAGATCATCATCACCACCGGCGCCATGGAGGCGCTCTCCCTCAGCCTGCAGGTGCTGACCGAGCCCGGTGACTGGGTGGTGGTGGAGTCCCCCACCTTCTATGGCGCCCTGCAGGCCATCGAGCGGCTGAAACTCAAGGCGGTGGAGATCCCGGTGATCCCGGGGGTGGGCATCGATCTGGCGCTATTGGAAGATGCCCTCAGCCAGATGCCGATCAAGGCGTGCTGGCTGATGGGCAATGTACAGCACCCGCTGGGCCACACCATGCCGGATGGTCACAAAGCGCAACTGATGGAACTGCTCAACAGCCACGGGGTGCCGCTGGTGGAGGATGACGTCTATGCGGAGGTCTACTTCGGCCGCGAGCGCCCCAAGCCGATCCGCCACTGGGATCAGCGTGGCGACAGCCTGCTCTGCAGCTCCTTTTCCAAGTGTCTGGCACCGGGCTTTCGGGTCGGCTGGGTAGTGGCGGGGCCCCATGCCGAGCGGGTGCAGCGGCTGCAACTGATGTCCACCCTCTCCACCAATGTACCGAGCCAGCTGGCGCTGGCCGAGATGCTGCGCCAGGGCGGGGTCGATGCCCACTTTCGCCGCCTGCGCCACACCCTGGCCCAGCGCCAGCAGCAGATGCGGGCGGCCCTGCAACGACTGTTGCCGGACGAGGTGCGGATCTCCTCCCCCGATGGCGGCTACTTCCTCTGGCTGGCGCTGCCTGCCCATTTCGACAGCCGCGCCCTGCACGCCAAGGCTCTGGGCAGCGGTTTTTCAGTGGCCCCCGGCGCGCTCTTCTCCAGTCAGGGGCAACACAACCACTGCCTGCGCCTCAACAGCTCCCATCCCTGGAGCGAGCAGCTGGAGCAGGCCCTCACCCGGCTGGCGGAGCTGATTGCCGCGCAGCTCGGTGAAAAGTAACGTGGCAAAGAGCCGTTGGCGAAACGAACAAAGGCCCGTAACGGGCTTGTGTAGTTGGGGAGTGACGCGCCTTGGCTCGCCATCAGAAACTGGTTATCTGGCCATGATCTGCGACTGCACCTTGAAGCCCAGCGCCTCGTAGAGCGCTTGGGCACGCTCGTTGAAGGCCATCACCTCCAGCCGGATTTGCTGAGCATCACGGGCCTTGGCCCACTCATCGCAATGGGCGATCAGCGCCTTGCCAATCCCGCGGGAGCGGTGCTGCTCATCCACCACCACGGAGCCGATACGGCAAATCGGCGCACGGGTGAGAAAAGGCACGCTCTCATTGATGTCTATCCGCGCCGTCAAAAAGCCCACCACCCAGCCATCCTGCTCGGCAACGCAGAACAGACGCCCTTCTGCGGCAATGGCGCTCAGCAAAAATGCCCGCGCCTCTGTCGAAGGGGGGCAGAACACCTCGGGATAGTGTTGATGGTGGATCTCTCCTATCTGCCGGTTCAGCTCGACAATGGCGTCGATATCCAGTTCGCTTGCCTTGCGTATCTCCAACGGTTGCTCCTTGCAAAAATGGTGATGGTCCTGCGCCATCTTAGGGGCTGTGTCCCGCAATCCAAATAGGCTCATCCGTATCTTTTGGCGGGCAGCAGAAACAACAACGCCCCTTGAGCGGGGCGTTATCGGCAATCCATGGCGATGAGGGGTATCAGGCGGGGGCGTTAAGTTGGGCCACCTGCCGCTCGATGCTGCCTTTGAGGTTGTCATCGAGCTTGAGGGCGCGCGCCAGTTCGTCGAGATAGCCTCGCTCCATAAAGTGATCCACCTCGATGGCGAGCAGGGAGGCGAGATAGACCTCGGTGGCCAGCTCCATGTCGGTCACTTCCCGCGCCAGCGCGTGGGGATCGAGGGGGCGGGCCAGCTCGGCGTCAATCCAGCGGGCGACATCGCTCTGACCCTGTTCGGTCAGGTACTCCTGAATTTTCTGGCGCTCGGCGCCGTCGATATGGCCATCGGCCCGGGCCGCGGCCACCATGGCACGCACCAAAAGCGCCGCGCGGGCATCCAGCGCATTGCCTTCCAGCCCGCTGATGGGATGGGTAGGCTGGGCGGGCGCCGCCTGCTGGGCCTGCCAATCCTGATAGAGCTTGTAGGCCAGCCCGCCAAGGGCCGCAGCGCCGCCCACGGCAGCGGCCTTGCTGCCATATTTGCGCACTTTTTTATTGCCCAGCAGCAGACCGAGCGCACCGCCGGCCAGCGCTCCCTGCATCTGCCCCTTGCGCTTGTCTCCGCCTTCGTTGAGCCAGCCTTTGCCAGCCCCCAACAACTGTTCCAGCATCTGTTTCATCGTGGCACCTCGCTATTGTTCGGCCCATGCTGGCGCCAGACTGATGAACCAAGAGTGAATGGGCCCCATTATTGCGCCGTCCCCTGTGCATCCTGCCGCCATTCGCGGTATACCTGAAACAGGTCAACAAGGAGCATCAGGATGCGCATCATCACCCCTTTCGTGGTTCTGCTGTTGTGCGGCACTGCCAGTGCCGCCAGCGAGCTGGATCGCTCAGCCCAGCAGGCCAAGCTGGATGCCGCCTGCCAGCAAGCTCAGCAGCAACTGGTCGAGCAGGGCAAGCAACAGCGGATCGACGCCTGCATCAAGGAGGGCGGCAAGGCCGACAAGTGTCAGCAGGAGTTCACCAGCTTCGGCCAGCGCGAGGGCAACAAGCGGCCCGACCTCAACAACCTGCCCCCCTGCCAACAGGCTGACGCCTACCGCAAGAGCTACCGTCAATGACCCCGAACCAAGGAGAGAGCATGATCCCCCCCCGTGAACTGACCCTGCAATTTTTGGCCGAACCCTCTGACGTCAACTTCGGCGGCAAGGTGCATGGCGGCATGGTGATGAAGTGGATCGATCAGGCGGGCTATGCCTGCGCCGCTGGCTGGTGTGGCGGCTATGCGGTGACCGTCTATGTAGGGGGGATCCGCTTTTTGCGCCCCATCCAGATTGGCCAGCTGGTGGAGGTGCAAGCCCAGGTGATCCACACCGGCACCACCAGCATGCATCTGGCGGTGGATGTCTACAGCCGCCATCCCACCGACACCGAGCGCCACAAAACCACCCACTGCATCATCATCTTCGTGGCGATGGATGAGCACGGCAAGCCGACCCCAGTGCCCCAGTGGCAGCCGGTAAGCGAGAGCGATCTGCAGTTGCAGCAGTACGCCAAAAAGCTGATCGCCCTGCGCGAGGAGATCGACAAGGAGATGCGCCAGCACCTCTGACCTTGGTGATTCCCCTTCCCGATACAGCGGGCGCTTTCGGCCTGCGGCGGCGCCCCTGTATAATCCCCCCTCTTCCCGCAACCGGAACCCTGCCCATGTCACTGGAAACTGCCCCGCCCGAGGTAAAACTCGCGGTGGATCTGATTGAACTGCTGGAAACCAATGAGCTGGCTCCCGAGCTGGTGCTGGCGGCACTGGCCATTGTGAAACAGGATTACGAGCGCAAGCTGGCGGAGGGGAAGGATCACTGATCCCTCCCCGCACTTTTTCTGCCTTATCTTTCCGACGCCAGTTTTTCCCCACAGAAGTTTTTTCCCCACATAGCCACTCACTGCGGCCCCATCACCTCGTCGCACAGGGCGATTAGGGCCGCGCTCAAGCGGGTGAGTGGCTCGCTCCCGCTTCCCCCGGCATGGAGGGCCAGCTCCACCGGCGCCACCTTGGGCCACTGGGTCAGGGCCAGCTGATCGGCGGGCATCAGCCGTTTGGGCAGCAAGCTCACCCCGATCCCCGCGCTCACCGCCCCCTGCAAGCTGGCAAGGCTGGCGCTGACATAGGCGATACGCCAACGCCGGCCAAGGCCATCGAGCGCCTCGGTCATCTGCCGCCGATAGAGCCCTTCGCTCGGGAATACCACCAGCGGCAGCGGATCCCGTTCCCGTGCGGGCCAGTCGCGACTGTCGACCCAGACCAGCGGCTCGCGCCAGCTGGCAAGGGGCGAACCCTGCCCGCGCGTCTGCTTGACCAGCGCCAGATCCAGCTCTCCCGCCTCGAAACGCTGCCAGATCTCGTGGCTCAGGCCGCTTTGCACTTCCAACCGTACCTCGGGGTAATCGCGGGCAAAGGCGGCCAGTACCGGGGTGATGGCACCGGCGGCGAAATCCTCCGGCACCCCGAGGCTGAGCGATATGCTCCCCTCGCTCACCTGCTCCTCGGCCTGCGCCAGCAGCGCCAGAATGCGGCGGGCCAGCCCCAGCAATTTTTCCCCCTCCGCCGTCGCCACTACCCTTCGGCCAGCGCGATCGAGCAGCGGGCAGCCGAGCTGCTGCTCAAGGCGGCGGATCTGCTGGCTGATGGTGGATTGGGTCAGATGAACCCGTTCACCGGCGCGGGTAAAACTGCCGGTGTCGATAATGGCGACAAAACTGCGCAGCAACAGGGGATCCAGCATGGGGCACTCCATTTACAAAACCACTGAAACTCATTCTATCATTTAATTTCCAAATGACTTTTTTCGCCGCTAGGCTGGCATTTGTTCTGTCAAGTCAGGGTTTTTCATCATGTCACAGCCTCTTGTAGCGTCTACCCCTCTTCGCTCGCTCACCCCATCAACCTCACTCCAGACTCACCGACAATGGCTGGAGCAGGCGGTGCAACTGGCCAGAGCAAATCACCGGCAGGGCGGTCGCCCCTTCGCCGCCCTGCTGGTGCGCGATGACCAGCTGGTAGCGAGCGCGGTCAACGGCATTCATCTGGATGGCGATCCCACCCGTCACGCCGAGCTGGAGGCGCTGCGCAAGGCAAGCCAGAGCGCGCCGCTCGCGGGCGGCATCGTCTATGCCAGCGGTCACCCCTGCCCCATGTGCCTCGGCGCGCTGGTGATGAACGGTATAGCCGCCGTCTATTACGCCTTTGATAACGCCGATGCGGCCCCGTTCGGCTTTGACAGCACTGCCGCCTATCAAACGCTGGGACTGCCGCTGGCACCGCCACCTCTGCCGCTGGTCAAACTGGCCGTCACCATGACGGCGGCGGATCTCTACGGCCACCAGCCGCAACAAGCAGCGCCTGATCATGAGTAAAGGGACTTTCGAACGCCCGGCAGAAGCGCGCCGCCAGCAGTTTGCCCTGCTGGTGCTGGTGATCCTGACTGGCCTGAATCTGCGCCCCTTTCTTACCGCCATCGGCCCGCTGAGCGGCGAGATTGGCCGCGCCCTGTCGCTGGGGATGGACACCCTCGCCTGGCTTACCCTGCTGCCGCTCTGGCTCATCGGGATTGGCGTGCTGCTCACTCCCAGCCTGCGTCGGCGCGCCAGTGCGTGCCAACTGCTGGGGCTGGCCCTGTTGCTGCTCGGCGTTGGCAGCGCTATGCGCTTCGATGCCCAAAGCGGTGCCTTGCTGATCGCCAGCGCGGCGCTGTGTGGATTGGGGTCGGCACTGGTGCAGGGGGTGCTGCCGGCACTGATCAAGCAGGCCTTCGCCCACAAGGTGCCGCTGGTGATGGGGATCTTCTCTGCCTGCATGATGGGGGGCGGGGCATTGGGGGCCAGTCTCACCCCAAGGCTTGCAGTCAGCCTCGACTGGTCGCGGGCACTGGCGCTCTGGAGCCTGCCGGTGCTGCTGGCCCTCGTCTGGCTAGGGTGGAAAGTGCGTCTGCCACGGGCCGCCGCGGTCGCCATTCCCCACGGCGAACAGCGGCTGATCACCTTGCCCCGCAGCTGGTTGCTGATCGTCTGCTTTGGCATCATCAACAGCGGCTACGGCATCGTGGTGGCCTGGCTGGCCCCCGCCTATATGGCGCAGGGCTGGAACGCTGCACAGGCTGGCGGGCTGGTCGCCTGGCTGGCACTGGCGCAGACCGCCAGCGGTCTCGGCTTGCCGCTGCTGGCGGCGCGCAGTCTGGATCGACGACCCTGGATGGGCCTTGCCATCGCCATGCAGCTGGCGGGATTCGGCGGCCTATGGCTGGCGCCAGCCAGTTCCCCCATTCTCTGGTGCATGCTGTGCGGCGCCGGTCTTGGCGGCAGTTTTTCGCTCATCATGGTGATTGCGCTCGATCACCTGCCCGACCCGCGCCGCGCGGGCACACTGAGCGCCCTGATGCAGGGCTTCGGCTTTATGCTGGCGGCCACCGGCCCCTGGGTGGCGGCACGGCTCTATCACTATGTGAGCGACTTCGCAGCTGCCTGGCAGTGGCAACTGGGGGGCTTACTGCTGATGAGCCTGCTGGTGCTGCGCCTCGACCCGCGCCACTACCCCCGCGTTATGGGGTTACCGACCGCCAGCGAGCCGTCCCTTTCGGCTCCCCGCCCAACCGACTCTGCGACCCAAAGCAACACACCGGCCTGAGGCCGGTGTGTTGGGGATGACAAGGTAGGCTGACGCCGCTCAGGGGGGCAACTTAGCGCCCCTTCTTCTGCCGTCCGCTGTTAGCGGTGCGCGGCTTGCCTGCGGCCGGTTTGCCTCCCTTGGGAGCCCCTTTGCCAGCACCGCCCCTGTTGGCTGCACCTTTGCCCGCACCACCCTTGCCCACCGGCAGCTTCTTCTCGAAGGCTTCCGGGCCCGGCACATTGGGGCGACCGCCAATCTCGTGATCATCATCGCGGCGCGGCTTCTTGCCCTGCCCCGGTTTGGCGCTTTGCGCCGCAGGAGCCTTGGCCGCCTTGGGTTTGTCGCCTTTGGCCGGTTTCACCTCGGAGGAGGAGTCCTCAATCAGCTTGAACAGATCGATCAGCTCGTCGTCGGTGAGATCGCGCCACTCGCCCACCGGCAGCCCCTTGAGGCTGACGTTCATGATGCGGATACGCTCCAGCTTGGTCACTTCAAAACCGAAGTGTTCGCACATGCGGCGGATCTGGCGATTCAGCCCCTGCACCAGGGTGATGCGAAAGACGAACGGTGCCTCTTTCTTCACCTTGCACTTCTTGGTCACAGTACCAAGGATCGGCACCCCGGCCGCCATGCCGCGCACAAACTCGTCGGTCACCGGCTTGTCGACGGTCACCAGATACTCTTTCTCGTGATCGTTGCCTGCCCGCAGGATCTTGTTGACCAGATCGCCGTGGTTGGTGAGGAAAATCAGCCCCTGCGAATCCTTGTCGAGCCGCCCGATGGGGAAGACCCGGGTGCTGTGGTTGACGAAATCGACGATATTGTCCTTCTCGCCCGCCTCCGTGGTACTGACGATGCCCACCGGCTTGTTGAGGGCGATCAGCACCAGACTGTCCGCCTCGCGCGGCTCGATCACCTGACCGTTCACCTTGACCAGATCGCCAACCTGCACCTGATCGCCGATCCCGGCGCGCTTGCCGTTGATAAAGACGTGGCCCTGCTCGATAAAGCGGTCGGCCTCGCGGCGCGAGCAGATACCACTCTCGCTGATGTATTTGTTCAGGCGCATGGATTCGTTAGCCAGCATGGTGCACCTGCCACAGGGTCTGGGCCGCGCCCGGTTGTGCCATCGCCTGTTCCGGCTGCGCCGGGGAGGCTGTTTGCTGCATCAGCCAATTCACTACGTCAAAGTTCTGCATACCATTCCATCTTCAAAAAAGGCCAATGCCAGCTTATCCATCAAAAAACGCCGCTACAGTAGCATAATTGCCCCCGCTCAGGGGCAGATAGTTGCAAGATCGCAGCGCCCAAGCGGGCATCCGCGGATAAGTTCACAGCGCCAGATGGCCGCGATGCAACCTTTGAACGGCCAGCCTGATGCCAACAGCGGGATCTGGTGCCCACAGCCAGCGTGGCCGAACGCCATCAACTATACATATCACCTTGTTTCCATTAGGCTTTAAGCCGATTGGCAGCGCCTAGGGTGCTGCGCCGAACTCGCCCGCCCAGAGGCGGCCCCACCCCTATCGCCAAGGATTGCACCATGCTGGCTCACACTCGCCGCCTTGTTCGCCGTGCTCTGCTGACCCTGTTGCTGCTGTTGCTGACCGCATGGGCGGTGATCGCCTACTTCGCCTGGCAGGCAGCGCCGCTGCAGCTGTGGCACACAGTGGTGCCCCCCGAACTCAGCGCCGATGAGCTCGATCGCAGCGACTGGCAAGCCTATCTGGCCCGCGAAGCAGAGCTGTTCGAGCTGGTGGCCACCGAGGTGGTTGCCAAGACGCCGCCGGAGCAGCAACTGGCCAGCAATCGCTACTATCAGGACGCCCCCATCAATCCCGCCCGCTTTCAGCAGAACTGGAACCGCTCCTACCTGCTGCGCCCCGAGGGGGAAGTCAAAGGGGTGGCGGTGCTGCTGCACGGCCTGACCGACTCCCCCTACAGCCTGCGCCATCTGGCCAGACGTTATCAGGAGCAGGGCTTTATCGCGCTGGGGCTGCGGATCCCCGGCCACGGCACAGTGCCCGCTGGCCTCGTAGATGTGGATTGGGAAACCTGGCTGGCCGCCACCCGACTGGCGGTGCGGGAGGCCAGATTGCTGGCACCGGGCAAGCGGCCGCTGCATCTGGTGGGCTTTTCCAACGGCGGCGCGCTAGCGGTGAAATATGCGCTCGATGCGCTGGCCGACCCGAGCGGCACGCTGGCAAAACCGGATCGGCTGGTGCTGATCTCCCCGATGATCGGGGTGACCCGCTTTGCCCGCTTCGCCGGGCTCAAGGCCGTGCCCGCTCTGCTGCCCGCCTTTGCCAACGCCGCCTGGCTCGACACCATGCCGGAGTTCAACCCGTTCAAGTACAACTCGTTTCCGGTCAACGGGGCGCGCCAGTCCTATCGCCTGACCCACGCCATCCAGCAACAGGTGCGCCAGCTGGCCGCCAGTGGCGAGCTGGCGGCGTTTCCCCCCGCCCTCACCTTCCA
The DNA here is from genome assembly GCF_049170755.1 of Aeromonas sp. 604176. NCBI lineage: Bacteria > Pseudomonadati > Pseudomonadota > Gammaproteobacteria > Aeromonadales > Aeromonadaceae > Aeromonas > Aeromonas sp. 604176. The sequence goes on along the minus strand of NZ_JAAKNE010000035.1, from coordinate 4,590 downwards.
GTCGGTGATGGACTACACCGTCAGCACTCGCTCCATCATTGCCGATCTCTACCACTACCTGCCGGCCAACGGCAGCGAACTGGTGCTGTTTGATATCAACCGCAGTACCCTGTTTGGCCCGCTGATGAGCTCGGCCTCCGAGCTGGCGCTGCACCGCTTGCTGCCAAACGCCCCCGGGCACTATCGCCTCACCGTGGTGGGCAATGTGGACCCCGCCTCCCCCGCGACGCAGGCCAGAACGCTGGCCAGCGCAGATCAGCCTGAGCAGCTCCGCCCGCTGGGTATCGATTATCCCAAAGAGATCTACTCCCTCTCCCATGTGGCGCTCCCCTTCCCGATGGACGACCCCCTCTATGGCATGGCGGCGCGCCCGCAGCAGCGGGAGCAATACGGCATCAACCTCGGTGGTCTGGCCCTGCGTGGCGAGCGCGGAGTGCTGATCGTCAACCCCGGCGCCCTCACCCGCACCTCCTCCAACCCCTTCTACCCCTATCTGCAGCAGCGGGTGATGGAGACCCTCACCGCCCCTCCCGTCGCTCGTCCTGCCGCCGTCACCCCTGCCAGCAGTGGTCAACCTGATGCGGCCTATCAGGCCGAGCTGGAGCAGTTTTTACAGGAGAGCGACGAGAGCGGTGCGCCTTTCTAGGGCGCTTCTGGAGAATCGGCAAAGAGCCACTGGCGCTGGGTCGATAGCGATACGAGAAAGGGGCTGTCAATTAACGGCCCCTTTCTATTGATGATGGCGATGGGACTGATGGCTTGGTGGGCTCAGGGATAGATGCTCACTTCTATCAGATTCTGATCCGGGTCGAGGAAGTAGATGGATTCTATCGGCCCACAAGCACCGCTTTTGGTCACCGGCCCCTCGACAATCTCCACCCCGTGGCAGGCAAGCTGGGCCATCACCTGCTCCAGCGGCCAGCGGGTGATAAGGCAGACATCCCCCGACCCCACCTGCGCCCGATTGCGCGGCTCCTGCCCAAGCAGCTGCAGATTGATCTTCTGGTTGCCAAACCCTACCGCCCGGCGCCCCGTACCGAAGGTGATGGCCTCCATATTGAGCACCGAACTGTAAAACGCCACGGCCCGTTCGATATCACTGACCGTCAATACCAGATGGTCGATATGGCTGATCATGGTTACCTCCTGGTGGTGATCTGGCTGATGTGACCGACATATGCCCGCAAGCATCCGACTGTTACCGCCACGGCGGGCAACCCCATCTTACCCGGCAAGAGAGAGCCCATGTGTGCCGTGGCGCGCAAAGAAAACGCAAATGATCTGGTCAAATAAATTCGCGTTACTGCACCGCTGCACACGCTTTATTCCGCTGGGCCTGCAGGGTCTCATCTTCGCTATCCATCGCCGCCAGAATCGCCTGATTGCAAGCCCGCTCTGCCAGCTTGGCCGGACTCTGTTTGGCATCCCCTATTTCGGCGATAAGGGGCCGATAACTGACGGCTGCCGAGCAATACATGGTGCGAAATTTGGGCAGTTGCCAGCTGCTGTCATCCTGCCGGGTCAAGTCATCACACAGCTTGTGAAAAAGGGCGGACGCCTTGACCGTGCACTGGCTAAAACGCCGCACATCCTGCTGGTAGGGACGACAAACGCTCGGCTGCTGGATCTGCCACAGCTGAAAAGAGAACGGAACCGACTCCCCTTCATACTGCACCACCAGCGTCTTGGCCTCAGTGCCATAGATATCCGCAACCTGCTGCTGTACCAGATTGAGATAAGCCGAAAAAAGATAGGAAACCGGATCCATCACCACCTCCCTGTGGGTGTATTACGTGCAACGCACATAGTTGCGTAGCCTATCCAATCGCGAGCCTGAAACATGAAAATGAAAAATAGCTTACTGATTTATTTAGATAAATTTATGGACTGGGCGCACGCTATCGCAAAATGACAGCTGAAATGCGGTGTCGTTTGGATTAATATGCCTGGCGATAAAAGCACACTCGGATGACGCCGTCTATCACTATGATACCGGCCAATCCCAACAGCATTATCTCCTCTAATTAGGATCTGGTTTTGAGCGATAACTGGACAGAAGAAGAGCTAAGGGCTGCGGTTATTGCATATTTGGATATGCAAACCAAAGCATCTCTTGGTGAACCCTTCGTGAAAAAGCACTATTACCGGGAATTGGCGAGCCAATTCGGGCGTACGGAGAAATCCTTCGAATATCGGATGCAGAACATCTCATATGTCTGTGCCGAAATGGGACGAGATTGGCTCCCCGGGTTAAAACCCGCCAAAAATGTGGGGGCAACCGCTTTTACGCATATCGAACGCCTGATCCGCCAACAGGAACTTAACCTTCGCTCTTACAAAAACGCGCTGGAACAGCCGCTTCCACAAGGGGTCGAAACGCCCCAATCACGTTATGTCATCACCAACAGTCATGAACGAGACCTGCAAGTCAGGGAGTGGGTACTGCAAAATGCAGCCCAACAATGTGAATCATGTAACGAACCTGCTCCCTTTATAACCGTCGCAGGGGAACCCTTCTTGGAAGTACATCACCTGAAAGGGTTAGCAGAGGGTGGCTCAGATACGGTTAGCAACACGGTAGCCCTTTGCCCTAATTGCCACCGAGAGATGCACTACGGCTGTAATAAAACGGAGATTGTCGAGGTTCTTTATCAACGGATTAAACGTCTCGTTCGCGAATAATCACCCACTCAGAGGTAGATTGTTCACGCAGTGTTGCTTACTGGCGCAAAACCCACCGGATTCTTGCCCAAAACCCCGGCTAAATTATCCAGTTGCATAATAACCATGCGGCCTTGCGGTTGTTTAACTGGCCCTAACGTCAGATAATACCGCCCGCCTTCAACCCCCCGATAACCCGACTTTCAGTGACGGTAATTGATGACTGAGTACCTGCTTTTATTGATCGGCACCGTGCTGGTTAACAACTTCGTGCTGGTGAAATTCCTCGGCCTCTGCCCCTTTATGGGAGTCTCCGGCAAGCTGGAAACCGCCATCGGCATGGGGCTGGCGACCACCTTCGTGATGACCCTCGCCAGTGCCAGCTCCTATCTGGTGGAGCACTATATCCTGCTGCCGCTGGATATCGCCTATCTGCGTACCCTCGCCTTTATTCTGGTGATCGCCGTGGTGGTACAGTTTACCGAGATGGTGGTGCGCAAGAGCAGCCCGACCCTCTATCGCCTGCTGGGGATCTTCCTGCCGCTCATCACCACCAACTGCGCGGTGCTCGGGGTGGCGCTGCTCAGCATCAATGAGCGACACGACTTTATCCAGAGCGTGATCTACGGCTTTGGCGCCGCGACCGGCTTCTCGCTGGTGTTGATCCTGTTTGCCGCCATGCGTGAGCGTCTGGTCGCCGCCGATGTACCCGCGCCGTTTCGCGGGGTGTCGATTGCCATGATCACCGCCGGTCTGATGTCGCTGGCCTTTATGGGCTTTACCGGCCTTATCAAGATATAACCATGATCCATATTCTCTTTGCCATTCTGGTGCTCACCCTGCTGGCGCTGGCGTTCGGGATTATCCTGGGCTTTGCCGCCGTCAAGTTTCATGTGGAAGCAGACCCCATCGTCGACCAGCTCGATGCCCTGCTGCCGCAAACCCAGTGTGGCCAGTGCGGCTATCCCGGCTGCAAACCCTACGCCGAGGCGCTCGCCAACGGCGATCAGATCAACAAGTGCGTACCCGGTGGCGAGGCCACCATGCGCAAGATTGCCGATCTGATGGGGGTCGAGCCCCAGCCACTGGGGGGCAGTGACGAGGCCGCCGTGCCGGTCAAAAAGGTCGCCTTTATCCACGAAGATCAGTGCATCGGCTGCACCAAGTGCATTCAGGCCTGCCCGGTGGATGCCATCGTCGGTGCAACCAAGGCGATGCATACCGTGATTGCCAACGAGTGCACCGGTTGCGATCTCTGTGTCGATCCCTGTCCGACCGACTGCATCGAGATGATCCCGGTGCCCACCACGGTCGATAACTGGAAGTGGGATCTCAATAACGTGCATGTTCCGGGCAAGATTCCGGTCAAGATAGTGGAATAAACAGCGGAGCAACCATGCATTCCTTACTCGAACGTATCAAAGCCGGCACGCTCTGGGACTTTCACGGTGGCATTCACCCCGCCGACAACAAGCTGCAATCAAGCCAGAGCCCGGTGGTAGACGCCGGTCTGCCGCCACGTCTCATCATTCCGCTGCGCCAGCACGCAGGCCCCGCCGGCGATCTGCTGGTGCAGGTGGGCGACAAGGTCAAAAAAGGGCAGCCGCTGACCCGTTATGCCAAGGGGCGGGTCGTCCCTGTCCATGCCTCCACCTCCGGCACCATCACCGAGATTGGCAACCACACGGTTGCCCACCCCTCCGGGCTCGGCGATCTCTGCGTCATTCTCACCCCGGATGGGGAAGATGAGTGGGGCGAGCGCAATGGCAAACCCGATTACTGGAATCTGGAGCGGGGCGAGCTGCTCGAACGCATCCAGCAGGCGGGAGTAGCGGGCCTTGGCGGCGCCGTGTTCCCGACCCACAGCAAGCTCGACGGCCGCGGCCAGCTCACCGAGATCCTGATCGTCAATGGGCTGGAGTGCGAACC
>NZ_JAAKNE010000034.1:0-39586 GCF_049170755.1 Aeromonas sp. 604176 | reverse complement strand
CAAAGGCGCCATCTTTCGCATTGATATGAGGAGTTGCCATTCTCTTGATTCCTTCACACTAGGTTGAGTTTTATTGTTTTATAAATTGCCCGCCGCCGAAGTGGCGGGCGGGTAAATTACAGGAAGCTGGTACCGTACGCCAGTTTCGGCAGGCCGTGGTAAGCCGCGATGCTCTGGCCGATATCGGCAAAGGTCTCGCGACGACCGACAGAGCCAGCCTTGACCGGCTTGCCGAAGAACAGCACCGGAATGTATTCGCGGGTGTGGTCGGTACCACCCCAGGTCGGGTCACAGCCGTGGTCGGCAGTCAGCACCACCACGTCGCCATCCTGCAGCAGCTCAAACAGCTCCGGCAGGCGGGAATCGAAATACTCCAGCGCACCGGCATAACCGGCAACATCACGGCGGTGGCCGTAGGAGGAGTCGAAGTCGACGAAGTTGGTGAAGACGATGGTGTTGTCACCGGCCGCTTTCACCTCTTCCAGCGTGCGATCCCACAGCTCGGTCAGACCGGTCCCTTTCACCTGCTTGGTGATGCCCTGCTGGGCATAGATGTCGGCAATCTTGCCGATGGAGACAACCTGGCCACCCGCATCTTTCATGTAATCCAGCACGGTCGGCGCCGGCGGCAGCACTGAGTAGTCGTGGCGGTTGCCGGTACGCTTGAAGTTGCCCTTGCCACTGCCCACGAACGGACGCGCAATCACGCGGCCGATGTTGTAGGGCTCCAGCAGCTCGCGAACGATGTGGCACAGCTCATAGAGCTTCTCGAGGCCGTAGGTCTCTTCATGGCAGGCAATCTGGAACACCGAGTCGGCGGAGGTGTAGAGGATCGGCTTGCCGGTCTTCATGTGCTCTTCACCCAGATCATCAAGCACCTGGGTACCGGAGGCGTGGCAGTTGCCGAGATAACCTGGCAGACCAGCCTTCTCGACGATGGCGTCCAGCAGCTCCTGCGGGAAGCTGTTGTGGTGATCCTTGAAGTAGCCCCACTCGAACAGCACGGGCACGCCGGCGATCTCCCAGTGACCGGACGGTGTGTCCTTGCCGGAGGAGAGCTCCTGCGCAAAGCCGTAGGCACCGACCACATCGATATCTTTCTTCAGCCCTTCCGGGAAGTAGCCGGAGGCCTGCTCGCAGGCGTGGCCCAGACCCAGCTTGTTGAGGTTCGGCAGATTGAGGGCGCCACGGCCTTCAATTTCACCTGCCGCACACGCCTTGGCGATATGGCCAAGGGTGTTGGCGCCCACATCTCCGAACTTGTCGGCGTCGGCAGCAGCGCCAATACCGAAAGAGTCCATCATCAGAATAAAGGTACGTTTCATGGGTCTTCCCCTTGTTACAAATCGGCCAAGGTGATACGGCGGTACACTTCAGGCAGTGCTTCCGGCCGCTCGCCACCAATCCGAACAGCCGCCTGCACCATGCTGGCAGCCTGAGCATATTGCTCTTCAGTCTGAGCGTGGATCATCGCGATCGGCTTGTCAGCATCAACACTTTGACCCAGGCGGATAAAGTCGGTCAGACCGACCGCATAATCAAGTTTGTCACCGGCAGCGCGGCGACCACCGCCCATCGCCACCACGGCCAGACCCAGCTCGCGTGTATCCATGGCGGTCACGAAACCGCTGTTGGCCGCGAAGACCGGGCGCACGATGGCAGCCTTGGGCAAGTAAGCGTCATAACGCTCCATGAAATCGGCCGGGCCACCGAGACCAGTCACCATGCGACCGAAGATCTCGGCTGCCTTGCCGTTATCCAGCACCGCCTGCAGCTTGGTGCGGGCATCGCGCTCGTCGCTGGCAAGACCGGCAGAGATCAGCATCTCGGCGCACAGCGCCATGGTCACTTCGTGGATCCGCGGGTTGCGGTATTCACCTGTCAGGTAACGCACCGCTTCACGTACTTCCACCGCGTTACCGGCGCTGGAGGCCAGCACCTGGTTCATATCGGTCAAAAGCGCAGAGGTGCGGCAACCGGCACCGTTGGCCACGGCCACAATGCTCTTGGCCAGCTCTTCGGAGGCTTCGAAGGTTGGCATAAAGGCGCCGGAGCCCACTTTCACATCCATCACCAGCGCTTCGAGCCCGGAGGCGAGCTTCTTGGAGAGGATGGATCCGGTGATCATGGCGATGGATTCGACGGTTGCAGTAATGTCACGTACTGCATAGATACGCTTGTCAGCAGGGGCAAGATCGCCGGTCTGGCCGATGATGGCCACGCCCGCCTCTTTCACCACTTTCAGGAAACGGTCGTTGTCGACCGAGGTCTGGTAGCCGGGAATGGCATCCAGCTTGTCGAGGGTACCGCCGGTATGGCCCAGACCACGACCGGAGATCATCGGCACGAAACCGCCGCAGGCAGCGACCATCGGGCCAAGCATCAGGGAGACAACGTCACCCACCCCGCCGGTGGAGTGCTTGTCGACAATCGGGCCACCCAGATTGAGGTGATCCCAGGTCAATACCATGCCGGAGTCGCGCATGGCGCAGGTCAGGGCAACCCGCTCATCCATGGTCATGTCTTTGAAGTAGACCGCCATCGCCAGCGCGGCAATCTGCCCCTCACCGATGGTGTTGTTGGTAATGCCCTGAACGAAGAATTGAATTTCTTGGGTACTGAGCGCTTCACCGTTGCGCTTCTTGCGAATAATTTCTTGAGGCAAAAACATCTTTCATTCCCTCCGCCATTGCTGGCGTTACACAAGCCTGAATCTTTGCCCGCACACCGCATGGTGGGGGCTAACAGGGCGGACAGCTGTCCGCCCTCTCATCGACCTATTAGTAACCGCTGGTGTTGGCCGGCTTGTCGCCATGCCCCAAAGTGGCCAGCAGACTGGCCAGCAGGCTGGATGCACCAAAGCGGAAGGTACGGGCGGATACCCAGTCGTTGCCGAGGATCTCTTCGGCCATGGCCAGGTACTGACCGGCAACGGCGGCGTCTTTCACGCCACCAGCTGGCTTGAAGCCGACTTTCGGATTCTTGGCCTTGATCACTTCCATCATGATGCGTGCCGCTTCTGGGGTCGCATTGACCGGCACCTTGCCGGTGGAGGTCTTGATGAAGTCGGCACCGGCATCGATACAGATCTCGGAAGCGCGACGGATCAGCGCCTCTTCTTTCAGCTCGCCGGTTTCGATGATCACTTTCAGCAGCACGTTGGCACCACAGGCCTCTTTACAGGCTTTGACCAGATCAAAACCAATCTGTTCATTGCCGGCCATGAAGGCACGGTACGGGAACACCACGTCCACTTCATCAGCACCGTAGGCGACAGCGGCACGGGTCTCGGCCACGGCGATCTCGATGTCGTCGTTGCCGTGCGGGAAGTTGGTCACGGTCGCAATGCGTACGTCGGCAGCGCCGATCTCACGCAGGGTCTTGCGAGCGATAGGGATAAAACGGGGGTAGATGCAGACGGCGGCGGTCAGGCCAGCCGGTGACTTGGCCTTATGGCACAGGTCGATCACCTTCTGATCGGTGTCGTCATCGTTCAGGGTGGTCAGGTCCATCAGGTTCAGAGCGCGCTGAGCGGCCACTTTCAGATCAGTCATTCTGTTCTCCAAAGTCTCGATTTAATCCAGATAACCGGGCACCACCAGACCATCCAGCGATGGATGCACAGGCAGTAATCCCCAGCTATACGGGAATGGAATTACAGTGCGAAGGCACCGGCACTATCGGGATGCTATTCAAAACACCCTGCAGGCACTGCGACTGTAAATAAGGCAAGAGCCCTGTCACTTTCTTACAAAAGTGCGGACTTGGTTCCATGAAGACTTGAGAAAGGCCGACAGCATCTGACCCGACTTCCCAATCAATTCCATTTGACCGCCAACACCCGATTTCATCGAGTATTAGTCATTGCCAGCACCCTGCTGGCAACGCCTATTTCAGCCGAGATACCCCCTGTTTGCAAGCCGGATTTGCCAATTTCAGAGGTACCTCACATCTGGCAAATCCAGGTCTAAAAAAGCCTTACGAAAAGAAACGGGTCAGGATCCAAGAGTAGGCCAATCCCCCCAGATAGACCCCGACGATCCCCATTACCCCGGATAAAACGGGAGGCGCCGGGATCGGCAATTTGAGGAAAGAAAACAACAAACCAACTATAAAGCCGGCCACCATCGCCAGTAGCACTTCATTCATATAACCTCCGATTTGACTCATTTTATTATTAGTTTAGATAGGAAAACGGTTGTCACCGCTCCATACGCGAACGCCACGGCAGATGCCGTGGCGTTCGTGTTTTACCCTGTCAGTCAGGCGGCGATTACATGCCGGACAGTGCTAGGAAGAAGCCTGCGATGGTCGCAGACATCAGGTTGGACAGAGAGCCAGCCAATACGGCTTTCAGACCAAAGCGTGCAATGGTGCCGCGGCGGTTCGGCGCCATGGACCCCAGACCACCCAGCAGGATGGCAACAGAGGAGAGGTTGGCAAAACCACACAGCGCGAAGGAGATGATCGCCTTGGTGTGATCGGACATGGCCACACCGTTGATCAGCACTTCGTCTTTCAGGTACGGAGCGAAGTTCAGGTAAGCCACGAACTCGTTCACTACCAGCTTCTGACCGATGAAGGAACCGGCAACCACTGCTTCATTCCAAGGCACACCGATCAGGAAGGCCAGCGGGGAGAAGATCCAGCCCAGCAGCAGTTCCAGAGAGAGTTGCGGATAACCGAACCAGCCACCCACACCGGAGAAGATGCCGTTGATCATGGCAATCAGACCGATGAAGGCCAGCAGCATGGCGCCGACGTTCAGGGCCAGTTGCATACCGGCAGAGGCGCCAGCAGCAGCAGCGTCAATGACGTTGGCAGGCTTGTCATCCAGCTCGGCATCGGCAGAGCTTTCGTCGTAGTTCGGGGTCTCGGTCTCGGGAACCAGCAGCTTGGCGAACAGCAGACCACCCGGTGCAGCCATGAAGGAGGCTGCAATCAGGTACTCCATCTTCACGCCCATGGAGGCGTAACCGGCCAGTACGGAACCGGCAACGGAGGCCAGACCACCACACATGACGGCGAACAGCTCGGAGTCAGTCATCTTGGAGATGTAAGGACGAACCACCAGCGGCGCTTCGGTCTGACCTACGAAGATGTTGGCAGTTGCAGAGAGGGATTCGGTGCGGGAAGTACCCAGTACTTTCTGCAGACCGCCGCCCAGCAACTTGATGACCATCTGCATGATGCCCAGGTAGTAGAGCACTGCAATCAGGGAAGAGAAGAAGATGATGACCGGCAGAACACGGAAGGCAAAGACAAAGCCGCCGCCACCGAACACTTCAAACATCTTGTTGCTGACCAGACCGCCAAACAGGAAGTCGATCCCGTTCTGGCCGTAGCTGATCACGCTGGATACCGCGTCGGACACGCCGACCAGGATATCGCGACCAACCGGAACATAGAGAACAAACGCCCCCAGACCGGCTTGAATTGCGAACGCACCGACAACGGTACGGACGTTGATTGCCTTGCGATTGCTGGAGAACAGCACCGCGATAAGGACGAGCGTCGCCATCCCTACCAGACCCATGAACAAATTCATTATTATCTTCCTCTAGTAGCACCTGGCTTGTTAGCGAGTTGTTATTAAACCCAACTAATCAAGGGGAGCGCATTATACTAATTAAAGTCCGATAAAATAGAATGCTGGTCACATTTTATCGTTATCAAAATGTCCAAGTGTCACAAAATTAGACAGCAAACGATTTTTACGCTCATTTTTTTTCCTGACAACTAAATCAAGTGTTGCGAATTTGTTTCATTGCTATTGGTCGTGATGGAAAATATGCCGGGCAGTTTCAAATAACACCTTGGTAACATCCGCCGATGATTCCTCCCGCAAGGTCATCAATATTTCCGCTATTTTCGGCAGTGCTTCCGGGGTATTCCGGGTGCCTTGTGCGCCTTGCAACGGCATATCGGGCGAATCGGTTTCCAGCACCAGGGCCTCGAGCGGCATGGCCCGAAATACCTCTCGCGTCTTGTTAGCCCGTTCAAAACTGATCACCCCGCCCACCCCGAGTCGAAAGCCCAGTTGCCAGAAAGCCTCCGCCTGCTGCAATGAACCGCTGAAAGCATGGATCACCCCGCCACGAGGCGGCTTGAAGCGGCGCAACAGCTTGGTCACAGTGTCATTGGCGCGCACCGAGTGGATCATAAGGGGGAGCCCGGCATCTGCAGCCAGCCGGATCTGAGCCTCAAACAGCGCAAGCTGCCCCTCCTGCGGCACGTGAGAACGGAGGTCCAGCCCACACTCACCGATAGCCACCAGCCTAGCAGGTTGGCTCATCACCAGCGCTCGCAGCCGTTCCATCACCCCCTCACGCTGCTCACCGGCATACCAGGGATGAATGCCCAGACCATAAAAGAGGCCGTCATGCTGATCTGCCAGTGCCATCACACGAGTCCAGTTATCCTCTGCGATGGCAGGAATGATATACTCCGTCACCCCTAATGCCCGACAACGGGCCAGCAGCGCCTCCCTGTCTTGGTCGAACACCGGAAAGTCGAGATGGCAATGGGTATCTATCAGCTGCATATCACTCACACCTGTTTGCGGTATTTAATGGGTCATTGAACATGATGAACAACAAAAACAACGGCTTTACCCTGATTGAACTGGTGTTGGTGATCATAGTGCTGGGGATCCTGGCCGTCACCGCCCTGCCCCGCTTTATCAATATCAAGGATGATGCCCTGAAAAGCACGGTCTCGGCGACCGCTAGCAGCTTTGCCAGTGCAGTTCAGCTAGCTAATGCAGGATGGGCGGTGAAAGTGCAAGGGCAAGCGATCGCGCTCTACAACCTAAGCAGCTTTGGTAAAGGCGATGTGGATATCAATCGATATGGTTGGCCGGCAGGCTCTGAAGAAGATCAGGGGCGTAAGGGAAGCGATGAGCCATATAAACCAGGCTCTATGCACATCTCGGTCAATAATGCTGAGGATTGCGAGTTGCTATTTACTAACCTGCTAGATAGCAGTCAGAGCGTTGCTTCCACAGAGCGGCCTGACGCTGTTCAAAAGCAGGCAGATTACCTCACCACCATGATTGGCCCGAGCCATCCGGATGAAGATGAAGGTAACGAGGCACACAATAACTGCAGCTATATTCTTCGCGATTCTATCGGCCGCTTCCCGGATCACCCCAACGGCCTTGGCTTCGAGTACAACAGTGTTACCGGCGCCGTGACCCGCAATTTTGATTGAGCTCAGCCTCTTCTGCGCAAACTCGCTCTTTGCTTGAATCATCATCATAACGAACCGGCGTGCAGCAGCGCCGGTTCTCCTGAGTGAGCCCCCACTCCTCGCACCACGCGTCATAACGGGCCAACCAGCGTAACAATACTCCTTTCATGGTCACTCCTCCGCCAACGAATTCAGGTCAAAAATCATCCTAATCAGGTTCAGCTGGAGGGGCAAGCCATCCTCATCATTGTGATTGGCGAGATAAAAAAGAGCCGGTCAGCATAGCCAACCGGCTCTTTTAACATTCTCCGAAAAGATTCCCTGATGAGCGACAGCTCATCTGCCTCACAGGCTCTTCAGTTTCTCTTCCGGCAGGGCCAGCTCGTCGTTGTGGTTAACGCCGATGCCACGCTCCAGCACATGGCGAGCGATGGCATGGGCCTCTTCCAGCGAATGCATGCTGTAGGTACCGCACTGATACTCGTTCAGCTCGGGGATCTTGCCCTGCTCCTGCACGGTCAGCACGTCGCTCATGGCTGCCTGCCAGGCGGCACCGACACGGGCCTCGTCCGGCGCACCGATCAGGCTCATGTAGAAGCCGGTACGGCAACCCATAGGGGAGATGTCGATGATCTCCACGCCGTTGCCGTTCAGATGATCACGCATGAAACCGGCGAACAGGTGCTCCAGGGTATGGATACCACGCTCGGAGAGGATCTCCTTGTTCGGTACGCAGAAACGCAGGTCGAACACAGTAATGGTGTCTTTGTTCGGGGTCTGCATGGTTTTGGCCACACGCACCGCTGGCGCTTCCATACGGGTGTGGTCAACGGTAAAACTGTCCAATAACGGCATTTCTGACTCCTGATTGGGTTACCAGAACCAGCCCCCGCGGGAGAGCTGGTCCTTGCATTGTCGATACTGGGCGCCGTAGCGCCGGGCGCGAGCTTCCACCTTGCGCGAGGTTTTCATCAACCACCCCTTGCTGCGATAGCTGCCACGCCGATAGCCACCCCACCCTTCGTGATAATTGAGATACTGGCCATAGGCATCCCACTTGGAGGTGCCATTGAGCCGCTGGGCCTTGTTAGTGTACCAGCCCATAAAATCGATGGCGTCGGCAAAGTCATCGCGATCGCTCCAGCTATTGCCGGTCTCTCGCTGGTAATCGGCCCAGGTCTCGTCTTTCACCTGAGCGTAACCATAAGCCGAGCTCGCCCGCCCGGTCGGAATAAAGAGGAAATACTCCATCGGCGGCTGGGCGTCGTGTACGAAGGAGGACTCCTGATACATCATGGCCATCACCACATGGATCGGCGTCCCCCACTTCTCGTTCATCTTGAGCGCAGCCTTGTGCCACTCCGGCTTCTCGCGAAAGATCTGGCACAAGTTTTCCGGCTGTGCCGGCGGGCGGGTACTGCACGCAGTGAGTACTGCCAGCAGGCCGGCCACCGCCACGATGCGCTTTCGGGACATCAGAGCAGAACTTGTTTTGCTCTCCTGAACATAACGAGGCAAAAACGGCATCAGATAGCGTCTTCGTTCTCTTCGCCGGTACGGATACGAATGACGCGTTCCACCTCGCAAACGAAGATCTTGCCGTCACCAATCTTGCCGGTGCGGGCGGTGTTCTGAATCGCTTCCAGACAGGCGTCGAGATCCTCGTCCTGCACTACCAGCTCCACCTTCACTTTGGGCAGGAAGTCGACCATATATTCGGCACCGCGATAGAGCTCGGTGTGACCCTTCTGGCGACCGAAGCCTTTGACTTCGGAGACGGTCATGCCGTTGATGCCGATTTCGGCCAGGGCCTCGCGCACATCGTCCAGCTTGAACGGTTTGATGATGGCTTCAATCTTCTTCATGGTGACTCCTTACCAGTTCTGTTTGCCAAACCCGGAAGTAATGGGGTAACGGCGATCCTTACCAAAGTTGCGGGCCGTGATACGGGGCCCAACCGCCGCCTGACGGCGCTTGTATTCGTTGAGATCCACCAGACGGATCACCTTGCGTACCACCGCCTCTTCGAAGCCCTCCGCTACCATGTCGGCTACGGACGCATCCTCTTCCACGTAGCGCTTGAGGATGGCATCCAGGATGTCGTACGGCGGCAGGCTGTCCTGATCCACCTGATCCGGCGCCAATTCTGCCGAAGGCGGACGGTCAATAACCCGCTGCGGGATCACATAGTCGACCGAGTTGCGATATTCGCACAACTTGAAGACCAGCGTCTTGGGCACATCTTTCAGCACGTCAAAACCGCCAGCCATGTCACCGTACAGCGTGGCATAGCCAACAGCCATTTCACTCTTGTTGCCAGTGGTCAGCACGATACGACGACGTTTGTTGGAGAGCGCCATCAGCAGCACGCCGCGGCAGCGGGCCTGCAGATTCTCTTCGGTCGTATCGCGAGCGGTACCTTCAAACAACGGCGCCAGCTGGGTCATAAATCCTTCGAACATCGGCTCGATGGAGATGATGTTGAACTCAACCCCCATCCGCTCAGCCTGCTCCTTGGCATCTTCCACACTCATCTGGGCGGTGTAGCGGAACGGCATCATCACCGCTTGCACCTTGTCGGCCCCGATGGCATCGGCCGCGATGGCCAACGTCAGCGCCGAGTCGATGCCGCCGGATAGGCCCAGCACAGCGCCGTGGAAGCCGTTTTTGGTAACGTAGTCGCGCACTGCCAGCACCAACGCCTTATAGGTCTCGGCCAACGGCTCCAGCGGTGCAGCGGGTTCCCGCGCCTTCACTGGCTGGCCATCGGCAAAACGTACCAGCGCCAGCTCTTCGGCAAACGGGGCCAGCTTGTGAGTCAACTCGCCCTGGCTGCTGAACACCTTGGAGCAGCCGTCGAAAATCAGCTCGTCCTGACCGCAGACCTGATTGAGGTAGACCAGCGGCAGACCGGTCTGATCGCAGCGCTCGGCCATCAGCTCGCGGCGGATCCAGGGTTTTTCCTGATCATAGGGCGAGGCGTTGATGGTGAGCAGCAGCTCGGCCCCCGCAGCCTTGGCGGCCAGCGCCGGGCCAGGCTGCCACAGGTCTTCGCAGATGAGTAGACCCAGATTGTGACCACGGAAGGGAACCACACAAGTCTCGGCCGCGGCGGTGAAGTAGCGCTTCTCGTCGAATACCCCGTAGTTGGGCAGGTCCTGCTTGAAGTAACGGGCAATCAACTTGCCTCGCTCATAGAGGGAGGCTGCGTTATAAAGAGCCTCACCTTCACGCCAGGGATGCCCGACCAAAATGGCGCAGTTGCCCTGCCATTCGGCAATGCGAGCCAGCGCGGCATCGACCCGCATCATCAGATCGGCGCGCAGCAGCAGATCTTCCGGTGGATAACCGGTCAGGGCCAGCTCGGAGCAGACCAGCAGATCGGCACCTTGCTGCTCGGCCTGAGCCGCCGCAGCGAGCACTTTGTCAGTGTTATCTTCGATGGCGCCTACCGTCAGATTCAACTGGGCAAGCATCAGAGAGAGGGCTTTTGCCATGGCGATGCATCTTGTATTCGAAAATGATGGGGAATGATAAAGAAAAGGCGCTGGCTGTGCCAGCGCCCCGGATTCAAGGGGTACAACTTAGATTGGCCGCATTGGTTACACCATTATCCACCAGCAGGGCACAAGGACCACTAATCACCTGACCGTTGGCGGGTGGCGTCATGGCGATGCTGAGGGAAGCTGGTTTCAACAAGTAAGTTTTATTTCCCTGTGCACTGTAGGAGAAGTTCACCACCAAGCTACTATTTTGCGCTGCCGTACAGACATAGGTAGCCGGCTGGTTGTTAGCCTGGGGTTTATCAATACGGCAAGTAGCCCCCGTAGTTGTGGTACTGACATTCAAGCCACCGAAGGTATTTTTGCTGCAAGATACTGGCGCAGTATTGTTGCCATTCCCCTGCTCAAGACACTCGATCCGTCCCGATACCGTGAGAGTTGGCACAGTCTGGGAGCTGGTATCGATCGAGATAGGCATGGTGGCGACCTTGGCCTCACTTCGATCTACCGGTGAGATAAGTGAAGCTGTGATCCCCGAGTTACCTTGGTAGGCCGTCACCTTGATCGATGCACTTTGCAACACGTTGGATGCATCCTTGGTGCTCTTCTTGGCGGACAAATAACCACGGCTGTAGCTACCAAAATAATAGCTGCCAAGATCAACGACTGTCTTGACAGGCTCGTTGGTCACACCGACATAGTCAGAGGCACTGCCAGTCAACTGGCCACTCAATGGCACCAAGCTCCACTCCGCCAGCATGGTCAGATTGATATCCTGAAACGGAACCTTGGCCAACAGATCCTGAGAGGTCAGATCGAGCTTCGAGAGACTGTCCGGCGAGAGCAGATCCACGTAGATACCTCTAGCAATCAACTGGGCGGTCCCCGTATTCATGGTGATCTTGGTGCTGGTATCTCCCCCTGTCGCAGCATTGGCAGGCAACCAATCCGCAAATTCGGTGATCGTCGGCGGCGTGGCCGTGGGGTTTGCGGTCCAGTTGAGGGTGTTTTTCTGCCAGGTGATGTAGGTAGTAACTACGTACTTGATGTAGTTCTGATAGCTGGTCTGGTTTGCGGGCTTGGCAAGAAAATCAGCGCTGGTCACGACAACTTTGATCAGGTTCCAGTCAGGCAGCGGGCGATAGTAACCATCAAGTCTGACAAAGCGGCAGGCATCCACATAATCGCCACTATTGACCGATGAGAGGCCACTGTTGTAACGCAGTCGACTGGTATTGAGTGGAGCGTAAAACTGTTCGAAACTGCTGCCGCTGCCATCGAAATGATCCTTGCAGCAACTGGTGCAGAGACTCGGTTGATCTCTGACACTGCTGTTGAGTACCCCGGTCTGCTTGGTAACCTGGGAGCCCACATTCCAGTACAACAGGTTGCTGCTGGTCAAAATGGCCTTACCGGGCAGGTAGGCATTGACACTCGAGCCATAACTGCAGGAACAGGAGACCGATGCCAGATCCTGCAGCACCTGTTGAGTATTGCCACCATTGTCTGGCTTATAGGTAACAGTCTCGAATTGCACCAGTTTGCCAACAGAACCATCCTTGGAGGTCACAGTGGGCAATGGCTTGCTGGTCTCTTGCTTGCGCCCTTCCTGGTCAATCTGGATGGAAATGACATCGGGCGCGACCCCGGGGGTATAAACCACATGGGGCGGTTCACGACTGGTATCCAACCCCCCGTTAAACTGATTCTGGGTTAATGACTCAACAGGCGATACCGCACCGGAAAGCAACAAGGAATGGGACTGCCCGACGCTGTCGCTCCAACTGACAGTGACATTGACCACCTTTCGGCCAGAATAGGCATGCAAATAACCCGCCGGGATAGCCGTTTGCCAGCCAGAACCATTCCAGTACTGATTGCTGACGGTCCAACTAAGGGCATAAGTCCCACCGCCATCAGGAGGTGTCGCCGAACTGGAACCTGCCGCGATACTGTTATAAGCAGTAAGCGGTGAAACCGCGCTTACCACTCCATTGAAGGTACGAAACGCATCCAGTTTTGACTCCGCCAGACGCATGGCTACCTCATAACGGCGGCTATCCTGGGAGGTATTGAGCAACGAACGAGACATAGCCACCAATCCTGCGACCCCCACTCCCAGCAGAACCAGAGTGATCAAAATCTCTAACAGCCCAAATCCCTTGTGCGGTTTCATACATGCTCCTACCAGTCGCGCCAGCTACCAGGCACCAGATTGATGCTCTGAAACGCAGCCCCATTTTCGATATTGCTCAACACCGCCTGATCATACTTGGCATCAAAGGTACCGTTAGCCGTTTTGCCCAGTTGATAGTTGGCCACCACGGCACCGTTGACGATAGCCCCCCCCTTCAAGCTGATATCAGTAGTCGCCGTAGCAGGCGTGGATGAATAGGCAAACACCAGCCCATAGAGGGTAGCGCTCCCATTGACCATCAGATTGCCATTGCGAACGATGAGTACCACGGGCGCAGCAACCGAGCCGATAGACCCACCCGGTTTGCAGTCTCCATCGACGATAATAAGGCCGCTTGAGGCGGTCGAGAGCGAGTCGCAATTATTCAACCGTTGTACTGCTCGTGACTCCAGATTGGCCCACCCCGTAGCGTCATCATTCTCGTTAAACAGATACCAGACCAGGTCTGTGGGGAATGCCGTATCATTATCTTTGATGTCCGACTGCTTATCACCCTTCTGGCTAATGTAGGTACTGCACCCGCCGCTGTAGTCTCCCTGGTGGCAAGTCTGACCAGAACCATTGGTCAAATCCACATTGCCATTCGTCCAGACAGATAACGGAACCCCTGGCCCCCCACCGTTAGGGTTGGCCACCACAGTGAAGTTGCCGGATACTGCCATACCACCGGCAACTGTCAGGGGGGCTGCGGGAGTGCCGGCCAACACGCTTATCTTGATGGCCTTCACCTCAACCTCTGCATTGGCGGTACTGTCCACCAGGGTTGCCATAGTGCGCACTTTAACCGGAACTACGTTCGCCCCACCGACAATCACGGTCGGTTCATCCAGAGCCCACAGGGTATAATTGCCAGCCGAAACAGTGATAGATATACCGCTACTGGGGGTGCGCCAAGCTGCATCCTGCGCAAGCCGTCCGACCCCATCCGAGAGACCCAGCTCGGCCAGTGCCAACGCCTGCCGGTACTGTACTTCATTAAGACTGACACGACGGTCAGCAACCATCAGCTTGCCCACCAGCAAAGAGATGCCAAGCAGGATCACAATAAGCAGCAGCGTAATAGTGAATGTGGTAAAGCCAAGATAACGTTTCATGGCATCAATACCCGTCGTTACGCAGCTTGATATCACGCTGCAAGGTGAGTTTAAGTGCACTATTTGCCTTTAACTGACCCGATATGGCCAAGCGCACAGTTCTCGCGCCAGCCGACGCACTGCTTCCAAGCAGCGAAAAAGTGAGGTCAGTCACCTCAATGGTGTCATCGGTACTGAGTAAATTCCCCGTGCTGCAACTGGTACCGAGCTGCACCCCTTTGTCGGTACTGTCGTAGCTGTAAATAAAGATCTCATTGGCACCGAGGGTTCCATTGTTATCATCATCGTATTTCAGCCGGATACAGCGATAAATCTTGGAACCAGTGATCGTCTCATTCATCAGGTCGCTGCCAGTATCAAAATAGAAGGGGGATCTGGAGCCTGATGCAGCATTGAGAAACACAGTAGCTCCCTGATCGTAACCAGTTCGCTGTACATCACGGGCAATCATGTCCGTGATACTTTGCAACTCCTGATTTAGACGACTTACCTGCATCGATGTTTGATTGGCCTTGAGAATAGTGGCGAACAAGGATGTTACGGCTGCAACCAAAAACAGACCTGCGACCATGGCCACCATTAACTCGACGATGTTAAAGCCTCGTGCCAGACCTAATCGCATGGAGAGCTCCCCGTGACTGGCTCGGTTCTCACTCGCCCATTTGTGGCAATAATAACCCTGTGCTCAGAGGTCCCGTTCTTCAGACAAATAGAACCATTGCCCAAACCGCCACTGCCGTGAAGATCTTTGAATGAGCCTCTACGGTTATTGATTTCAAGAGCATTTTCAGAACCGGATAATTCATAGTTTGTCGTCAGAGTAATGCCGTTAAACTCGCTGGCATCAACGCCCTTGCGACCTTCAATAGCAGAACATGAATCCGAGCAGCTATTACATGCCGAATCAAGAGCGATGCGATAGCACCAATTGGCCTGCCCCGCATTGAATATCTTGAAGATTATCGGTTTATTACGTTTGATAGCCTCAGACTTGAGCAGCATGATATCCGTGTAAACGGCTTGGGTAGCCGCCTTGACTATCTGCTCCTGGCGCAATGACTGATAACTGGGGATGGCTACGGTTAGCA
The DNA here is from genome assembly GCF_049170755.1 of Aeromonas sp. 604176. Classification (NCBI taxonomy): domain Bacteria; kingdom Pseudomonadati; phylum Pseudomonadota; class Gammaproteobacteria; order Aeromonadales; family Aeromonadaceae; genus Aeromonas; species Aeromonas sp. 604176. Next base: position 24,513 of record NZ_JAAKNE010000034.1, on the reverse strand, counting down.
GCAGGGCGACCAGAGCCATGGCGATCATCAATTCAATCATGGTAAAACCGGCTGAGCGCCCCTCTGCGAATTCCATTGGCTAAAGACTCCTTTCTTTTCGCACATGCCAGTAGAGTATGATGTCAGTACTATCCTATAGTATCTATCTGTTTAACGAACCCTGCCGCGCCCATGAGAATCAAACAATCCGGAATCACCCTGCTGGAATTGATGGTGGTCGTTGCCATCGTTGCCATCATTGCCGCTGTCGCCTACCCGAGCTTTACTGACGGTCTGCGTAAATCTCGTCGAGCCGATGCCATCAAGGGCTTGCTGACCATGCAGCTCAAACAAGAAGAATTTCGCATCTCCAATGCCAGTTACAGCAGTGCGATAGCCAGTGTGGGCAACCCAACCAGCGATTACTACACCTTTAGCATTTCTGGCGCCAGCGCCACCGCCTACACACTGGTGGCCACCAGCAAGGGGGCCCAGGTCGGCGACAAGGCCGGCAATACGGCCTGTGATACCCTGACTATCAACAAGGCCGACATCAAGACGCCTGCCGAGTGCTGGAACTGAACGCTACCAGCATTCGGTGGCTGTCATGGTGGCTCGTGATACCCCCTGCAGTCCGCTCTGATCGAGAGTCAACAATCCACAGGGATCGCCATTCATCACACCGGTCGGAATGGCGGTCAGGGTATAACGGGCCCCACTGGCATTGAGCGCTACATTGTAATACGCAGCCCCCCCATCCCTCGGCAGGGTCGCCAAGCCGGCAGAGGCTAGGTTACCGGCGTCGTAATTGCCATTGGCAGTAAACTCCCGCTCCAGATATTGCGCCGCTTCCAGCAACACTGCCTTGGCTTCGGCCCGCTTGGCAGCCGCCATGTAGTTGTTGTAACTGGGATACGCGATCGCGGCCAGAATGGCGACCACTGCGACCACTATCATCAACTCAATCAGGGTAAAACCACGTTCCATGCCAACCTCTACTCCAGTTGCAACCAGGACTGGCGGCCACCCAGATCGCCTGCCCCCTCTTCCAGCGTGACCGAGATATTTCCGCTGGAGCCGCTGATATATTTGCGCTCCATCTCGGCATCTTCCACTACGCTTGGCGTCGTGGTGAGCTCATCAAATTGCTTGCCGCTGACCGGCACCTTGATGTCATTGCCGGCTTCATCCTCGATCGCGACGTAATCATCATCGTTGACGGCCCCGTCGCCGTTAACATCAAACACCGAGTAGGTGAGTCTGGCCCCCGAGATGGGATCCAGCTCCATCAGCCAGGAGCGGCCACCAAAGTCACAGGCATCCGCCGACGGGATCAAGGTATTGAAGATCAATCGCTTATGCCGATAGAGCATCTCGGAGACGGCCCGCTCACCGACCCCCTTGCTCAAGCTTGGCGATTTCAATAGCAGATACCAACCCTTTTGGCTGGTGTAATTGACATTCCGGTTGGAGACAACCCTCACGTTGAACTTGATAGTGGTGCCGTTGGCCACAAACTCATGGGTGATGCTCTGCTGCAACAGCTGGCTACTGAGCACGGTAGCCCCCGTATCCCAGATACCGTACACCGCTTCCAGCCTCGGCGTGGCGGGAACCAGTTTGTCATCATTGGTAAAATAACTGCCAGTCCCCATCATCACCATAACCCCCCCTTTAGGGTGCCGAATAGCCAAAGGACGCATGGTGATCGGCTGACGCGTACCGGCACTGCAGCTGCCATTACAAGCCTGGAACAGCGGCTTGGGCTTGTTGCCCGTTTTCAAAGCACTTCCCCACTGGGCACTGTTTTTGTCAGTCAGATCGAATTTCCACAGATTGCCGTGCAGGTCACCGGCATAGACATAGTCGACAACCCTGTCCCCGTCTTGATCTACCGGCAAGGGGGAAGATAGACCGTTGGGCTCGCTGGAAGACCCTACCTCGGTATCAATCTCTTTGATGATGGCGCCAGTCGCCAGATCCAGCACAAACAGCCTCGCAGTCTGACTGGTGCTGTTGTAACCATTCGCAACCAGAGCAACCCATTTGTTGTCGGCTTTGACACGTACCAGAGTGGGTGCCGCCAGTGCAACCCCCATTTCGCTATCGGTGAACTCCCACTGCATCTTGTCGGCGGTGAAGTTATCCGGGGCCGTCACATCGATGGCAAATACCGCCTTGCCACCGGCACCGGTGGATCCCAGCAAGATGCTCTTCCAGCGACTGCCCAGATAGGCATCGCCCACCCTGGGCGTCCCATCCACATAGTAGCGATGGCTGTAATTCGGTCTGGTCAACTGATTCAGCTCGCCCAGCAGGCTGGACGGGATATAGGCCAGTCGCTCGACACCGTCGGCGACTCGAAATCCGTGCAGCATACCGTCATTGGCACCGACATAGAGCATGGGTGGGCGGCGGGTAATCGCCGTCGAGCTTAGAAAAGCCTGGTAACCCTCCCGCTCGGTCTGGGTCAGACCGGCTGCACTGCTGTAACCGTAATCACGCTTGCCCACGTAGACGGGATCAGAATTGATGATGTCGCCGAGCAGATCACTACGATTACGAAACGCACCACCATTGCGCTGCTCACCACTGCGATCACCGCGCAGATAGGCGACACGGCTTTCTCCCTGGTTGTCACCAGCGACATTGAATAGAGCCCGGTTGGTCACATTCAGCGTATCCCAACGAAAGGGGATGCCGACACCATCTTGCCGGGTGAAGATATTGCGTGCCGAAGGCTCGGGGATCAAGGTAGCGGCATCCCAAGCGATCTCCCCAAGGGTGCCATCGCTGTTCAGCGGGATCGAGACCAGTTGCCCCGACCAGTCGCCGCTGTTGTAGCGGGCCTGGTAGATGTGGGTATTGCTGTCCAGCCGGGTTGCGTTGGCGGTTACCGAGCTGGCGGAGCTGTTACGGGCGGCAATCTGTGCCAGCGTACTGCTCAGGGCTGCGGCGAAGGTATCGGGATCTGCCGCGCTGAAGAAATTCCCTTTGCTGTTGACGGCCGCATGCCACAGATCATCGATTTTCTTTGCATCGGAGCCGTAGGGGCTGGGCCAACTCACAGGCTTCCCGCTGGCAGGGTTCAAGGTGCCGTTGACCCCCAATCCGACCGTGAAGTTGACCAGATGCTGCCAATTAGCGGGATCCTCCGTGCTGGTCGGAACCTTGTTTGCGAGATCGGGACGCAGATCCGTTTTCCAGTAATGGTAAGCCACATCAGCCAAGGTATCAGCGGTTCCATCATTGTCTTGGTCACCGACCGCAGGGTCAGGATTATAAGCTCGCCCCTCACTCCAGTAACCATCGGTCATCAGAATGTTATAACTCTGGCGACAGGTAAGATGAGGAAGCGTGCTACCGGCACTGGCGGCCCAGGGGCCATCGCCACCCGTCTTGGAAAAGTAGTTTCCCACATGCTGGAGGCTGGTCCGCAGTGGAGTACCGGCAGCTGGAATATCGCGGCTATAGAGATCGTTGAAAAAGTCACTGCGATTAGTACCCGAAAAAGCGGCCACATCACGGATCACACTACCGCTGGCATTGATGGTGGCAAAACCGACTCGCAGCGCTTGCCCCTGGCTGGCAAAGGCACGCCCAATGCCAGCTCGTGCCGCCAAGATCCGCGAGCGATAATAGGTGTACCAGTTAGCAAAATTTTGAATTTCTTCCTCATAGCTACAGACCGGTTTACTGACACAATCGCTGCGAGTTGGGCGATTAAGGTAAGTCTTACCAGGCCGAATTTCCACCCGAGTGTAGTTACTGCTATTTTTAACATTACCGCTTCCCTTATAGTCAAAGTAAACGGCTGGCCAATATATCTCCTCTGTCACATAATCTCGTTCTTTCGGACCGAAATAATAACGCAGTTTTTCCTCGTTGTTTTCCCGAGTAAGATCTCTGCAACCCATATCGGGCTTGGATGGATTATGCCAAGCGCATTTCGGTTTAGCTTTTTCCATCAAGGAACCATCAGCGTTTACCCAACGCAGATACGTGACCTGAGGATTATAATATAATTTATTATTATAGTTAGAACGGATATAAGCATTACGATCATTATTACTATCAAAGGTTACCGTGTAGTTATTATAATCCTCATTGCCATATATTTTATTAGCCCTTGGATAAACATAACGCGCTTCATTCTCTATGAGTGATTCTGGCATGATTTCGAAATGCATCGAGCCTGAATCATCCAGGGTAAACATGATATTGGGATCGGCCCGGGTGCCGAGATAGAGGGGAACCTGGGCAATATCGAGCGCCGCCTGTGCCGAAGCACAGCAGAGCATCACTGAAAGGCCAAAACCAAGTTTGCCCATACACCGCCTCCTAGCGACTATAGGTCGATTGCAACAGCACCCGGCTCTCGTCAGAGAGACCAAATCCCCTTGCAGTAATACGATATAGACGACGCTCACTGATGGGCTCATCGACTGCCAGATCCTCGCTCCCCCCCTGGGTATAGGGCAACCGTTCGATAAAGTATTCGGGAGCGCGCCCCGCCAGACCACTGTTGGTATAGGTACGCCAAGCGGTCGAAGGGGAGGCAGGATCCACCGCGGTGTCGATAAATTCATACAGGCCCGCGCTGTTGTCATAGGGACCCGAGTTGCCAGCCTCGATATAGCGCTCGGCAGCGCGCAGGCCCGCTTCTGCCGCCTGCAATGCCTGCAGCGCCTCTTTCTGGTTACCCGCCATCTTCTCTTGCAACTGCGCCCCACGCATACTGGCCATACCCAGCAGGCTCACCATGACCAGAAAAATCAGGCTGATCACCAGCGCCATCCCCTGCTGTCGATCCATCATGACTGGGCTCCTCAAGGTAGCCGGTTGCGCAGCGCAACTGTGGTTTCGGCGACCCAGTACCAGTTGCGATCGGTCGCCCGGAAGGTGGCTCCGGCAAAGCTAAGGGCCTGCGGAGACGACACCACATTGCCTTGGTTACTGCGCATAAGAAGCTGTACTCCAATCCCCAGTACATTGTTCCAGTTTGGATTGCTGGCGGCGCTCACATAGCGATCTGCCGCCCGATCCCGGTTCTGATCCTCGCCGAATGTAAGTTGCATATTGGCCACCCCTTCGATAAGGGGCATACCTGCAGCCACCCCGTTCTTGCGATAAAGCGCGTAGGGGCTGCTGGCAGAGGGGCGGGCGATATAGTAGAGACGGGTTTCCACCCTGTTCACGACCGAGCCAAGACCGAATCGCTCCTCGGGTGGGCTGCTGGCCCCCCCCCAGGAACTGCTGGCATTGCCTGGCGTATATTTGTTGTCATTGGAGTGGACGATATTGACCTCACGCCCCCCTGCCACGCCCTGTACTTTGGTGACCTGAAATATTCTGGCCTTCTGACAGTCGGAGACCATGACAATATCTCCCTCGCACAGATCGCTATAACCCTGTGCGCCGGAACCACAATAGTCGGCCTTGCTGGATAGCTGCTGCACAAAGAGCTGGGCGGCACTGTTATGATTATCACGACTGAGCGGAACCCCAACCCCAACCGGCCCCTGAACCAACAGGATATCGCTACCCGGCATGGGTCTGGGCTCGGAACCGCTGAACAGAGCAGACAGCTCGGCTGGCAAAGTGGACGTCACATTGTCGTAACCACGCAAAAAGGTGGTGAAGTTGTAGGGCAGTGCCGTACTGTTATTGAGGGTATTGGTGATATTGACCCCCTGTTTGCTGAGACACCCCTGATAGCCCACCATACGCAGCTCTTTTTGCAGCAGATTGGTGGCAAATCCGCTATCTTCCCGCACCCGGGCAATGGCCTCGCCGGTGAGATAGGTTTTGTGATTGCCGAGAAACACCTGAATCATGACCCCCACCGTTATCAGCGAGAGCACCAAGGCGATCATCACCTCGACCAAGCCGATCCCGTGCTGGTGTAGCGGCAAACCGCTCCTGCTCATAGGTCCGTCCTCAGGATCATGCTGCGCGACGCAGGATCAGTCGACAGCCGACTGCTATCCCACTGAATAGTGATGGTGGCCCTTCCGGCACTGACCGATACGGCGCCATCGCCACCTGGTAGCTCGGCTACGACCCGCTTCCAGTGTTGCAGATCCTGAACCGCCATAGAGCTACCCGAGACAGTTTCGCCCAAGTCGATATTGTATTGCCCGTTCAGAGCCGCGCTGCGATTAGCCCGCATCATGTCGTTGATCATGTATGCATACTGGGTCGCCTCGGTACGCGTCAGCGCCGACTGGTTACTCTTGAGAGCCTGCAGTTGCAGAGTCGCCATGCCCAGAATACCGATGGAGAGCACCAGTACCGAGATCATGATTTCAAGCAGTGACAAACCCCGTTCTCGCATCATGGGCAGCTAGCCTCGGTAATGGAAGGGCGACCAGCCACTGTGATGTTGATATCACGGGAGGGCTCATTCCGACACTCATCAGGACGCAGGGAAAATACCCGTGCCAACGGAGTGCGGCCATCAAGAAAACCCTCGCTATTAAAACGCAGCAGGGAGGTATTGCTGCTCAATACCCCGCCCCCCATGTCGGGAAAGCCTCGCAACAACTCACCATTATCCAGTATGCCGTTACCGTTGCCATCGACCCAGATCTGCCAGCCAGCCTCCCAGTGATGCTGGGTCAGGTTATCGGCAGAGGCGGAGAGGGTCACTACCGTGTTGCGGCGAATGGCTTCTGAGCGGGCAAGGTTGATGGCCGCAACAAAGTTGTTAGCCTGAGAATTGAGAGAAATAGTGCGCAGCAAAGCGTTGAAGGAAGGAACCCCCAACGTGAGTAACAAAGAGACGAGCGCTATGGTGACCATAAGCTCGATAAGGCTAAAACCTGAACGCAAAAACATCCTGTTTCGCTCTGATTTGTTCCAGGAGGACAGACACACTCCATGTGTGCTAAGCCAGAGTAAGGGCTTGATGGCAGTCTATGCCGGGCACTTGGTGTTTCAATCCCGGCAATGCAAAAGTTCGAGCTGCATCATCAATTTTTGCTGCAATCTAGTTGCGAACATGCAAAGAGGACTCGTTAGAGCCAAAAAACAAAGCCACCTCAACGAGGTGGCTCTGGCAATAAACCGACATCCAGCGAGATGAGAGGGATCAGAGGATCCGCAGCTCTGGCGGCACTTCAAACACCACGTTCTCTTCACGGCCAGGATGCTCGGCGACCACCTTGCCTCCCAGCTCCCGCAAGCGGGCAATCACGGACTGCACCAGCACCTCGGGGGCGGATGCGCCGGCAGTGACGCCTATCGCCTTCACCCCTTCCAGCCAGCTCGCCTCAATCATCGACGCATCGTCGATAAGATAGGCTCTGGCGCCCACCTTCTCGGCCAGCTCGCGCAGACGGTTGGAATTGGAGGAGTTGCGAGACCCCACCACCAGCATGGCGTCCACCAGCCCCGCCATCTCCCGCACCGCATCCTGACGGTTCTGGGTGGCGTAGCAGATATCGTCCTTGCGCGGCCCCTGGATCTTGGGGAAGTGCTTGCGCAGCGCATCGATCACGTCAGAGGTCTCATCCACGCTCAGGGTAGTCTGGGTGACGAAGCAGAGGTCATCCGGATTCTTCACCTTGAGCCTGGCCACATCTTCCGGTGTCTCCACCAGATACATGCCACCTTCGCGATTCTCGTATTGCCCCATGGTCCCGATCACCTCGGGGTGGCCAGCATGACCGATAAGCACGGCTTCGGAGCCCTTGCGACTGGCGCGATGGACTTCCATGTGAACCTTGGTCACCAGCGGACAGGTGGCATCAAATACCTTGAGGGCGCGGGACTTGGCCATCTCGCGCACTGTTTTGGCCACGCCGTGAGCAGAGAAAATGACGATGCTGTCATCCGGCACCTCATCGAGCTCCTCGACGAAGACGGCGCCCGCCTCCTTGAGCTTGTTCACCACATAGCGGTTATGTACCACTTCGTGACGAACATAGATGGGAGCACCGAACTTCTCCAGCGCGCTCTCGACAATGCTGATGGCGCGATCAACACCGGCGCAAAAACCGCGAGGGTTAGCGAGCAGAATATCCATTAATGCACCTTCTCCTCATCATCAACGCCCAGGATCTCCACCTCGAAGGTGACGGTATGACCGGCCAGCGGGTGGTTGAAATCGACCGTCACCGACATACCGGCTACCGCCCGGATGATGCCCGGCAGCTCGCTGCCATTGGGCTGATCGAACAGGATGATGGTGCCGACTTTTGGCTCCACATCGGCGCCAAATTTGGCACGGTCGAGATGGTAGATATTGTCGGGATTGGAGAGACCAAAGGCCTCCTCCGGCGCCAGAGTAAAACTCTTGCTCTCCCCTTCGCACAGGCCCAGCAGACACTGCTCGAAGGTGGGGGTCAGGCTGCCATCGCCCATCCGCAGGCGGGCTGGTTTGCCGTGCAGCGCCGTGCTGTCGGCAACCGAGCCATCTTCCAGCTTGATGGAGAAGTGGAACAGCACGCTGCTGTTAGCGGTGATCTGCTGGCTCATGCCTGCTCCTTTTTCTCACCACGGAAACCGTCCAGCACGATCATGGCGGCCCCGATAAAGATAAAGCTGTCGGCCAGATTGAATGCCGGCCAGTGCGCACGCTGCCAGTAGAAGTCGAGGAAATCGACCACATGGCCCAACACCAATCGATCAAAGACGTTGCCGAGGGCGCCGCCGATGATGAGTGAATAGGCGATACCGCTCCAACGCTGGGTCACCGACTGCTTGCGCAGCCAGTGGATCAGCAATCCACAGATGGCAAAAGCCAGCACCGCGAAGAACCAGCGCTGCCAGCCCCCCTGATCAGCCAGGAAGCTGAATGCGGCGCCCTTGTTGTAGACGTGAACCAGATTGAAGAAGGGGGTGATCTCCACCCCCGGGTAACCAAATGGCAGCAACTTGACCACGGCGAGCTTGCTCGCCTGGTCCAGTACAAAGGCCAGCACTGCCAGCCACAGCCAACGCAGGCCGCTTTTATGTTGAGTCATGTTCATCAGGCAAATTGACGAGTTTCGCCGTCACCCTCAACGTTGGTCACACAGCGACCACAGATCTCTTCGTGACCCGCGATGGTGCCCACATCTTCTACATGGTGCCAGCAGCGGTCGCACTTGGCGGCAGCAGACTGGGCCACGCTCAACCACAGGTCATCACGCTCGGTCGCCACAGAGCCTTCCGGCGCAGTGTCAGCCTCAACAACCTTGGCTTTGGAGGTGAGCAGCACGAAGCGCAGCTCATCGGCCAGGGCATTCAGGCGTGCAGCCAGCTCCGGCTTGGCGAACAGGGTCAGCTCGGCCTGCAGGGAGCCGCCGATGCGCTTCTCGCCACGAGCCACTTCCAGCGCCTTGTTCACTTCACCACGCACGGTGAGGATCTCGGCCCAGAACTCGTCGTTCAGCACTTCGCCCGCTTCCAGCCCGAACAGGCCATCGTACCACTCCTCGGTGAAGACGAACTCACCGCGCTCGCCCGGCAGCAGGGCCCAGATTTCATCAGCGGTGAAGCTCATGATCGGCGCCATCCAGCGCACCATGGCCTCGGCAATGTGATAGAGGGCAGTCTGGCAGGAGCGACGGGCCAAGCTGTCGGCCTTGGCGGTGTACTGGCGGTCCTTGATGACATCCAGATAGAAGGAGCCCATCTCGATGGAGCAGAACTGCATCAGCTTCTGGGTCACGCCGTGGAAGTTGTACTCGTCGAACGCAGCCACGAGCTCGGCCTGTACCGCTTTGGCACGACCCACGGCCCAGCGATCCACCACTACCATGTCGGCAGGCGCCACCATATCGGTCGCCGGATTGAAGCCGTTCAGGTTGGCCAGCAGGAAGCGGGCAGTATTGCGAATACGACGATAAGCATCGGCAGAGCGCTTGAGGATCTCGTCGGAGACGGTCATCTCGCCGGTGTAGTCAGTGCTGGCGACCCACAGACGCAGGATGTCGGCACCCAGCTTGTTCATTACGTCTTGCGGGCTCACCACGTTGCCGATGGACTTGGACATCTTGCGACCCTGGCCATCCACGGTGAAGCCGTGAGTCAGCACCTGGTTGTAGGGAGCCTTGTCTTTCATGGCCACGCCGATCATCAGGGAGGACATGAACCAGCCACGGTGCTGGTCAGAACCTTCCAGATACATGTCGGCTGGCTTGCCGTTGAACTCGGGACGGGCATCGACCACGGAGGCGTGGGTAGAACCGGAGTCAAACCAGACGTCGAGGGTGTCAGGCACCTTGTCGTACATGTCGGCATCGGCACCCAGCAGCTCCGCCTTGTCCAGATCCCACCATGCCTGAATGCCGGACTGCTCGACCCGCTTGGCTACTTCGTGCATCAGGCGCACGGATTCCGGGTGCAGTTCCTGGGTCTCTTTATGGACGAACAGGGAGATGGGCACACCCCAGGTGCGCTGACGGGAGATACACCAGTCAGGACGGTTCTCGACCATCGCCTGAATGCGGTTTTTACCCCAAGCCGGTACCCAGCCGCTCTGGCCTTGCTGGGCAATACCGTCCTTCTCGATGCGCTCGATCTCTTCCAGCGCGCGCTTGCGCAGACCCTTCTGCTCCATGCTGATGAACCACTGCGGGGTGGCACGGAAGATGATCGGGGTCTTGTGACGCCAGCAGTGCGGATAGGAGTGGTTGAACACCTTGTGGTGCAGCAGGGCGCCGCGCTCGGTCAGCACTTCGATCACGGAGGCATTGGCCTTGAACACATGCTGGCCGGCAAACAGTTCGGTATCCGGCAGGTAAACACCGTTGCTGCCAACCGGGTTGGCCACTTCCAGACCGTACTTCTGACCGACCACGAAGTCTTCCTGACCGTGGCCAGGTGCGGTGTGAACGGCACCGGTACCGGCATCAAGGGTAACGTGATCACCCAGTACCACAGGCACATCGAAGCTGTAGAAGGGGTGGTTGAAGCGCAGCAGCTCGAGCGCGGCACCCTTGGCATAGCCCAGATTGTGGAACTTCTCGATACCGGCGCGATCCATCACGTCCTTGACCAGCTCGGCGGCCAGGATCAGGCGCTCGGGGTTGTCCCCTTCGACCTGCACCAGGGCATAGTCGAGATCAGCGTGCATGGCGATGGCGCGGTTGGCTGGCAGGGTCCACGGAGTGGTGGTCCAGATCACCGCAGAGATCGGGCCCTTGCCGGTGTGGCCTTCGGCGCAGTCAAACTTGGCGGCAACGGTCGCCTCATCAACAGCCTTGAAGCGCACATCGATGGAGGGGGAGTTCTTGTCGTAGTACTCAACCTCGGCTTCAGCCAGCGCGGAGCCGCAATCGGTACACCAGTGCACCGGCTTGGAGCCTTTGTGCAGGTGGCCATTTTCAACGATCTTGGCCATGGAGCGGATGATGTTGGCTTCGGTGCCAAAATCCATGGTCAGGTAGGGGTGTTCCCAGTCGCCCAGCACACCCAGACGGATGAAGTCGGTCTTCTGCGCTTCGATCTGGGTCTTGGCGTATTTGCGGCACTCGGCGCGGAATTCGGCAGCGGAAACCTTCTCGCCCGGCTTGCCGACCATGCCTTCCACTTTCAGTTCGATAGGCAGACCGTGGCAATCCCAACCCGGCACATAGGGGGAATCAAAACCGGAGAGGCCCTTGGACTTGATGATGATATCTTTGAGGATCTTGTTGACCGAGTGACCGATGTGAATATTGCCGTTCGCATAGGGGGGGCCATCATGCAGAATGAAAGAAGGCTTGCCCGCTTTGGCGCGGCGAATAGCGCCGTAGAGATCCTGATCGTACCAACGTTTCAGCATGTTGGGTTCGCGCTTGGCCAGATCGCCACGCATCGGAAACTCGGTTTCCGGAAGATTCAGGGTGTGTTTATAGTCGCTCATCAGTCCTGGGTTCCCTTCTTTTCTAAAAGAGTGCTGGGTAAATTGAATTGTGGCAGCCCGAACCAGGCTCGGGCCGCCAGGGCATCTCGTTCGATCTGCTCTTTCAAGGCAGTGAAAGAGGCAAACTTCTGCTCTTCGCGCAGCTTGTGGCGAAGCAGCACCTTGACCTGCTGACCATATAGATCACCAGAAAAATCAAATAGATGTACTTCCAATCTGGCTTGTGTACCGCTCAAGGTCGGCCGTACACCCACATTGGCTACACCGGGGAAGGTCTTGCCGGAACATATCACTTCCACCGCAAACACGCCACCGACCGGGATCACCTGGCGCTTGAGGGCCAGATTGGCGGTGGGAAAACCTATGGTGCGCCCCAACTTGTCGCCGTGGGCCACCCGGCCGCTGATGGTATAGGGACGGCCAAGCATCAGCTCCACTTCCGCCATCCGGCCCGCCTTAAGGGCTTCACGCACCAGGGTGCTGCTGACCCGCTGCCGTTCGAGCTGGAAGCTCTGGGTACTGATCACCTCGAAGCCGAAGCGATGACCCGCCTCCTCCAGCAGGTGGAAGTCCCCTTCCCGCCCCTTGCCGAAGCGAAAATCGTCGCCAACCACCAGATAGCGCACCCCGAGCTTCTCCACCAGCAACTGCTCGATGAAGGTCGAAGCCGCCTGCTCGGCGAAGCGGTGGCTGAAGCGCACGCAGAGCATGCGATCGATATCCAGCCCCTGCAGCGCTTCGTACTTTTCCCGCAACCGGCTCAGCCGGGCGGGCGCCGCCGTGCCGGCAAACAGCTCCAGCGGCTGCGGTTCAAACAGCATGACGCAGGCGGGCAATCCCAGCTGGGCCGCTTTCTCCTTGAGACGTGCCAATACCGCATGGTGACCCTGATGAACCCCATCAAAGTTGCCAATGGTTAATACACATCCCCGGTGACGGGGCTTGAGATTGTGAATGCCGCGAATAAGCTCCATCAGTGCCTTGTGCGTTGCTGCCATGGAAATCGGCGGATTATATATCAGGCAGCAGACATGGTCAGCCCTCATAGCCTGATTTCAACTATACGGGCCCATCACGCCCCCCCGCGGCGCCATGAGGCACTATCCCCATGGCGCCGCAGGATCACGGCTACTGCTGCCCCGATTTAAGGTGACGCGGCCGAATGCCCAGCAGCAGCAACACCACGGCATAGACCGCAGCCCCCAGCGACAGCAGCATGGTCAGCTGCAAACTGGCCTTACCCATGCTCCATGCACCCCACTGAGCCAGATCCGGCGACAGATAGGCGAGCACGCCCCCCATCAGCACGCTGGCGACCAGCAGCTTGAGGCAGAACACGCCGGTATGGCGGGAGGGACGATAGACGCTCTGCTGGTACAACCCCTTGAACAGCAAAGCCGCATTCAGAGTACCCGAGCAGGCGGTCGAGAGCGCCAACCCCACGTAACCGAGCGGGTAGATGAAGATGAGGTTGCAAACCATGTTCGCAATCATCGACATCACCCCGATCCGCACCGGCGTTTTGGTGTCCTGACGGGCGTAGTAACCGGGCGCCAGCACCTTGATCAGCATCAGGGAGAGCAGACCGGTAGTGGAGGCCAGCAGGCTGGCGCTCGACATGCTCACTTCATGCAGGCCGAACTCGCCGCGCATGAACAGCACCCGCAAAATGGGCTCGCGCATCACCGCAATGCCTATCATGGCGGGCAGGCCGAGCAGCATCACCATCCGCACCCCCCAATCCATGGTGCGGGAGAAGTCGGCCGGATCGGCATCCACATGCTTTTTCGCCAGCGCAGGCAGGATCACCGTACTGATGGCCACCGCAAACAGACCGAGGGGGAACTCCAGCAGGCGATCCGAGTAGTAGAGGTAACTGATGGCACCGGTCGCCAGGAAGGAGGCGAGCATGGTGTTGACCAGCAGGTTGATCTGACTGACCGATACCCCGAACAGGGCCGGGATCATCAGGGTGCGGATCTTCACCACCCCGGGGTGATGCCATCCCCACTTGGGCCACACCAACATGTTGATTTGGCGCAAAAAGGGGTACTGGAACAAAAACTGCACCAAACCGCCCAAAAAGACACCAATCGCCAACGAGATCTCTGGTTTGTCCATCAGCGGCGCAATCCACCAGGCCGCCGCAATCATGGTGATGTTGAGAAACACTGGCGTAAACGACGAGACCGCAAAGCGGCCGAAGGTGTTGAGGATGGCCCCCGCCATGGCGGTAAAGGTGATAAACCAGAGGTAAGGGAAGGTGATTTTGAGCATCAGACTGGCGAGCTCGAACTTCTCGGCCGCAGGGCCGCCATGCAGCCAGTCCCAGAACCAGCCCCAGCCAAACAGCGCGGTCAGTACACCCGAACCGAGCACACCGAGCAGGGTGACCACAGTCACTATGCCCCCCAGCGTGCCCGCCACCGCCGCCAGCAATTCACGCACTTCCCTCTCGTCGCCATTTTTCTTGTACTCCGTCATCACGGGAACAAAGGCCTGGTTGAAGGCACCTTCGGCGAACAGGCGACGCAGAAAGTTGGGAATGCGATTGGCAAAAAAGAAGACGTCGGCGGCCACCCCGGCACCGAGCAGATTTGCGATGACCACATCGCGAACCAAGCCCATTACACGGGATGCCAGCGTCATTCCGGACACTATCATGCCGGATTTGATCAATTTCTTACTCAAGACGAGGCCTCTGGAACTGTCAGAATGAAAAGAATGCTGCTAGAATCGGCCGACAGTTTAACCGTCTCCCTACTGACACACCACCGGGAGGCGGTGTTTATTTGCACAAATCATTTGACAATATGTGGTTGGAAGGGCATATTTCCGGGCCTTTTCAATACACTCGCTAAGACAGTTTTAGGAGTTTTACCTTGGCTAACATCAAATCTGCTAAGAAGCGCGCTCTTCAGTCAGAAAAACGCCGTCAGCACAACGCCAGCCGTCGTTCCATGACCCGTACCTACCTGAAGAAAGTCATTGCTGCTATCGCCTCTGGCGACAAAGCTGCTGCGACTGCCGCTTTCGCTGTTGCTCAGCCGATCATGGATCGTATGGCGACCAAAGGCCTGATCCACAAGAACAAAGCTGCTCGTCACAAGAGCCGCCTGTCTGCCCAGATCAAAGCTATGGCTTAATCAGCTTCTGCTGATCAAAGCTGAAAAAACCGGCCTTAGTGCCGGTTTTTTATTTATCTGCGCTGCAATAAAGGCGATGCAGCAAACTGATCATTTCACGCACCTCATGGCTGCGCAGCGAATAGTAGACCGTCTGGGCCTCTTTGCGCGTCGTCACCAGCTCATCCCGCCGCAGCAGCGCCAGATGCTGTGACAAGGCCGACTGACTCAATCCCAATCGCTCGTTGAGCTCCCCCACTGACAGTTCGCGCTCCAGCAACTGGCACAGAATAAACAGCCGCCGTTCGTTGGCCAGCGCCTTGAGCAAGGCCACCGCTTTACTCGCATTGGCTTCCATCTCTTCAAGTTGCATCACATCTCTCCTCTACCACTCATCGCCGATGATACGTGGTGACGGGTCGTTTTAAAACGACAGGGTGGCCGGCTGGATGGCGGAGAAGTTCTCCTGGCCGGAAAAGAGAAAGGTAAAATCGCTCTCGCAGACCCGCTTCACCGCCGGATGCTGGATCATCCGCTCGGCGAAGATGACGTAATACTCCTCCATCAGATCCTGAGTTTCCCCGATCAGCATCACCCCCTCCCCCTCAAGGATCTCCTCCCGATAGATGGTGGGAGCCATGAAGATGCCCTGATTGAAGAAGCCAAACGCCTTCATCAAGGCGGCATCATCAAACTCGCCAAGAATGCTGGGAGAAACCCCCTGCTGCTCGAACCACTGGGTCAGCTGACGCCCCATGGCAGTACGGCGACCGGGGATCAGTAGCTTGCGCTCTTCCAGACAGGCGGGAAAGGGCTTTTCAGGCAACGGCGCCTTGCAGAAGAAGCTGACGCCACAGCCGCCCAACCGTTTGGAGAGCAGGCCCGCATGCTGGCTGGAGTCCACCGGACAGTCGGAGAGGATCATATCGAGCTTGTGCTCGCTCAGCTGCTCCAGCAGCAGTTCGTGGGTCGATTCGAAACAGCGCAGATGGATGGAACCATCATTGGGGATGACAGAGAGCAGCACGCGGCTGGCAAGGCGCTTGGAGAGGGCATCGGCGATGCCGACGTCGAACAGGATCTGGCTCTCCTTGCGGTAGTTGACGATATCGAGCATCTCGTAGGAGAGGCTGAACATCTTGTCGGCATAGCGAAACACCAGCTGGCCCAGCTCGGTCGCCTCAAGAGAGCGCCCCTTGCGTTTGAGTAGCTTGCCCCCGAGGCGCTGCTCCAGCAGCTTGATCTGACCGGTGACTGTTTGCGGGGTCAAAAAAAGGGCTTCCGCAGCCTGGGTAACGGAGCCCTTCTTCTGAGTCATCCAGAAATAGTAGAGATGGTTGTAGTTAAGGTGTGACATCCGATGGGGTTCCCGCTTGACGCGGACTCCGGTAGCAGCTGAGTTCAACCGCCAGAATGTCATACATGTCGCTAACCGAGTCAACCTTGTTCGCGCCAAACTGCTCCATCAGAGTGGCCTTGAGGCGTGCCTTGTCCGGCATCCGGTCAGCGCAATAACGCTTGTTGGAACGCTTGACCATCTCGCCAGCCCGGCTGCTTAGCGCCCGCTCGGAGAAGGTCTCGCCGAAACGAGCCTTAGCCTGCTTGTCCCCCAACATCAGAGCACTCTCCACCACCCCGTTGAGATAGGCCGAACAGCTGGCCGAACCAGCCTCCTGTCGACACTCTTCAAACCCGCCAGCTAATCCCATAGGACTGACCAAGAAGAGCAGTAACCATGCCTGTTTTCTCATAAACCCTCCGCATTCTGGTCCCCATCACTCTTGGGGAGTGACAATCGCAAGGCCAGATAGCCAACCAGCGCTGCAATGCTGGATCCAACGAGGATCCCGAGGCGCGAGTAGCTGCCGTAATCCAGCCCACCATGCTCAAAGGCCAGTGACGCGATAAACATCGACATGGTGAATCCGATACCACAGAGGATGCTGACCGCAAAAATCTGCTTGAAGTTAACCCCGGGCGGCAACTGGGCGATACCCAGTTTGACCGACAGCCAGCTGATGGTAAACACCCCGAGCGGCTTGCCGATAAACAGTCCCAGCATGATGCCCATGGGCACCGGATTCAACAGGGAGGAGAGACCTATCCCCTCAAGGGATACCCCTGCGTTGGCAAAGGCAAACAGCGGCAGGATCAGATAGGCGCTCCAGGGATGTAACGAGTGCTCAAGATGCTTGAGTGGCGACTCATAACGCTTCCCCTTGAGCGGGATCATAAATCCGACCACCACACCGGCCAACGTCGCGTGAACGCCCGACTTGAGTACAGCAACCCAGAGCACCAGACCAACCAGCATGTAGAGGCTGATCCTATCCTCGCCACGACGGTTCATCCAGAACAGGGTAAAGGTAGCCAGAAGGCCGATCGCCAGCGCCTCAAGCGACAACTGCTGGGTATAGAAGAGTGCGATGATGATGATGACGCCGAGGTCATCCATGATGGCCAGCGCCAGCAGGAATACCTTGAGGCTCACCGGCACCCGCTTGCCGAGCAGCGCCATCACCCCGAGGGCAAAGGCGATGTCGGTCGCAGCCGGGATCGCCCAGCCAGCACGCGCCACTTCGTCCGAATAGTTGAAAAAGGCGTAGATCAAGGCTGGAGCCAGCATGCCGCCCACCGCCGCGATGGCCGGAAAAGTCGCTTGCACCCGAGAGGAGAGCGCCCCCTCCAACATTTCACGCTTCACTTCCAGACCAACCAGCAGGAAGAAAATCGCCATAAAGCCATCGTTGATCCAGAGCAGCAGTGGCTTGTTGATGTCGAGAGCCGCGATGCGCACCTGCACCGGCGTGTCGAGAAACGCCTGATACCCGCCAGCCAGCGCGGTATTGGCTAAAATCATTGCCAGCATGGCAGCCATGATCAGAATAATTCCGGAGGCGGCCTCCAGCTTCAGGAACTTTTTGATTACGTCACTCATGGTTAAATTTTCCACCGTATTGCTTTGGTTTGAGTCTATCCCTTGCAACAACCAATGGAAAATCGTTTCTTGCTGCTCAATACAACGAAAAAACCGAAAGCAAAATAGAACATACCTGCTATAAGCAGGTTTTTCCTCGTCTCTGGCTACCGTCTTATTAATCAATAAAATGAATTTTCAATTATTTAACTGCATAAAAAAGGCGCCCTGAGGCGCCTTGCTATCAGATGGCGACGGGCGCCTTGATGCCGGGATGGGGGTCATAACCCTCGATCTCGAAATCCTCGAACTTGTAGTCGAAGATGGAGTCAGGTTTGCGCTTGATCAGCAGGGTCGGCAGCGGGCGCGGCTCGCGGGAGAGCTGCAGAGCTGTCTGCTCCATGTGGTTGGAGTAGAGATGCACATCACCGCCAGTCCAGACAAAGTCACCCACTTCCAGATTGCACTGCTGGGCCATCATGTGGGTCAGCAGGGCGTAGCTGGCGATGTTGAACGGCAGGCCGAGGAACACATCACAACTGCGCTGGTAGAGCTGGCAGGAGAGCTTGCCGTCCGCCACATAGAACTGGAAGAAGGCGTGGCAGGGAGCCAGCGCCATCTTGTCCAGCTCGCCCACGTTCCAGGCGGAGACGATGATGCGGCGCGAATCCGGGTTGTGCTTGATGTCATCCACCGCCTTCTGGATCTGGTCGATGACAGACCCGTCAGCGGCAGGCCAGGAGCGCCACTGCGCGCCGTAAACCGGCCCCAGATCGCCATTCTCGTCGGCCCACTCATCCCAGATGCTGACGCCATTTTCCTTCAGATAAGCGGTATTGGTATCGCCATTGAGGAACCAGAGCAGCTCGTGAATGATCGAGCGCAGGTGGCACTTCTTGGTGGTCACCAGCGGGAAACCCTCCGCCAGATTGAAGCGCATCTGATGGCCGAACAGGGAGATGGTACCGGTGCCGGTACGGTCAGACTTGATGGTCCCCTCATCGAGGATTTTCTGCATCAGGTCGAGATAAGCTCGCATTATTTCGCCTCCTTCACGGCATTACCGAACAACTGCGGACGCTTGTAGGCGGCCCAGATCATCAGGGCACCGGCGATAATCATCGGGGTGGAGAGGATCTGGCCCATGCTGATCTCCTGGAAATAGAGACCAAGCTGGCTGTCCGGCTGGCGCACAAACTCCACCAGGAAGCGGAACAGGCCGTAGAACAGCAGGAACATGCCGGAGATGGCACCGCGCGGCGGATTCTTGCGCCAGAAGAGATTGAGGATGATGAACAGCACCACCCCTTCCAGTGCGAACTGGTAAAGCTGGGAGGGATGACGCGGCTCGGGGCCGGCCTCCGGGAAGATGATGGCCCAGGGCACATCGGTGACCCGGCCCCACAGCTCGCCGTTGAGGAAGTTGCCGATCCGGCCAACGCCGAGACCGAACGGAATGAGCGGTGCCACAAAGTCGGCCACAGTGAAGAAGTGGCGCTTGGTCTTGTGGGCAAACCAGATCATCGCGGTGATCACCCCGATCAGCCCACCGTGGAACGACATACCGCCGGTCCAGATCTTGAACAGGTAGGTGGGATCCGCGAGGAAGAGATCGAAGTTGTAGAACAGCACGTAACCGACACGGCCACCGAGGATCACCCCGAGGAAGCCGTAAAACAGCAGATCCGACACCTCGTTGCGGGTCCAGCCGCTGTTCGGTGCATCGGCGCGACGGCCGGCAAGCCACATGGCAAAAGCGAAACCGAACAGGTACATGAGACCATACCAGCGTACCGATAGTGGTCCCAAACTGAATGCTACGGGATCAATCTGCGAGAAAACCCAATATCCATCGTGCTGCATATGCGGCCCCAGTCAAAATAAAAGCCGCATTTTCCGATCATTCGTCAGCAGGGACAAGGCATGATTATCAATCACTCTGTTTCGATTTATGACCGGCTCGCAGCAAACCGCCCAAACCGTGCTCCTCCAGATAACGGGCAAACAGGCCGCGCAGTACGTGGGGGTTGTCATGTTTGAGGCCATCGGCCATCAGTTCGGTCAACTCGCTCAGGGTGGATTGACGCAGCACGTACTTGATCCGGGCGATGTTGTGGGTGTTCATACTGAAGCGGCGATAACCCATGGCCAGCAGCAACAGTACACCGACCGGATCACCGGCCAGCTCGCCACAGACCGACACCGGCTTCTGGTATCGATGGGAGGCATCAACCAGCTGTTGCAGGGCGCGGATCACCGCAGGATGGAAGGCATCGTAGATGTTGGCAACCCGGGAGTTGTTGCGATCTACCGCCAGCAGGTACTGGGTCAGATCATTGCTGCCCACCGACCAGAAGTCGATGAGCGGCGCCATCTCCGGCAAGATAAAGAGGGCTGAGGGCACCTCGATCATCACCCCAAGGCTGGGGTAGCGGATCACCGCATCGCGGCTTGCCGCCTCTTCCGACACCTCTCGCCACGCTTGATCCAGCAGACGACGGGAGGCCTTGATTTCGCTGACGCTGCTGATCATCGGCAGCATGATGGCCAGATTGTCCAGCCCTTCGCTGGCCCGCAGCATCGCCTTGAGTTGCACCAGAAACAGTTCGGGGTGATCCAGGGTGATCCGGATCCCCCGCCAGCCAAGGAAGGGGTTTTCCTCGACGATGGGGAAATAGGGTAACGGCTTGTCGCCGCCCACATCCAGCGTCCGCATGCAGACCGGCCGGTTGCGGTAGGTCTCCAGAATGCCGCGATAGCGGGCAGTCTGCTCCCACTCGGAGGGGAAGCTCTCCTGCAGCATAAAGGGGATCTCGGTGCGATAGAGGCCCACCCCGTCCGCCAGCTGGTTGAGGGAGATCTCGGTATCGGCGCTGAGACCGGCGTTGAGCAACAGAGAGACCTTGGTGCCGTCGGCGGTTTCGGATGGCAGGTTGTCGACGCTGCGCACCAGGGTATCGAGGGCCCGCTCTTCACTCAGCAGCTGACGATACTCGGTCAGGATCACCTGATTGGGCTCGATGAAGAGATCGCCGCTGTAGCCATCGACGACCAGCATGCGACCGCCGATGTCGCCGAGGGGCAGATCGACCCCCATGATGGCGGCGACCCCCATGGCGCGGGCCAGAATGGCCGCGTGGGAGTTGGTTCCCCCCTTGAGCGAGACCACCCCGGTCAGATACTCGCGGGGCACTTCCGCCAGAATGGTAGCAGTCACCTCGTCGGCAACCAGCACCACCGGCTCGCCGATGGAGATATGTTCCGGTTCATTCTGCACCAGTCGGCTGATCAGCCGCTGGGCAATATCCTTCACATCGGTGGAGCGCTCCTGCAAGTAGGGATCCTTCATCCCCTTGAACTGCTCGATGAGGCGATCACTGATGAGCTTGACCGCCGAGACCGCAGTCCAGTGCTCCTTGCTCACCTTGTTGCGAATAGGCTTGATGTAGCCGGGATCGTTCAGCAGATGGAGGTAGATATCGAAGATCGCCACCGAATCCTGGCTGTAGCTCTCGCGAAAACGCAGCGCCAGACTCTCCAGGTCGTGCCGCACTTCCTCAACCGCCAGCTCCAGTCGCGCCAGCTGGCTGGCATGGTCTTCATCCTTGCGCGGGGTAATGGACGAGAGCGCCTTGCGGGGCCGCCACACCCAGGCCTTGGCCATGGCGATACCGCTGGCACCGGCAATACCACGCAGCGGCTTGCTCCAGTCGGTCTTCTGCAACCACCCCTTGGCCTGCGCTTGGGCAATCCGCGCCGCCAGCTGGGCCGCCAGGGTGACCATGAAGGACTCTTCCCCCTCATCGAAGCGGCGACTCTCCTTCTGCTGCACCACCAGAATGCCAACCACCTGACGCTGGTGCATGATGGGGGCACCGAGGAAGGAGCGGAACGCCTCTTCGGCCACATCGGGCAGGAATTTGAAACTGGGATGCGCGGGGGCATCAGCCAGGTTGATCAGCTCTTCCCGCTGACCCACCAGACCGACGATGCCCTGCTCGTAGGGCAGGGTCACCTTGCCGACTGCGGACGGGGCCAAGCCGTCGGTAGCCGCCAGGCGATAGCGGCGCACCTCGGGTTCCGAGACATAGACGGAGCAGCAGTCCACAGCCATGGCGTGCCGGGTCTGGCTCACCAATGCCTGCAAGGCCTGCTCGAGGGTATTGGCCTCAGCCATGCTCTCGACGATACGTCTCAGTTCCGTTAACAACTAATCTGTGCTCCTTAACGGGCGCGGTTGCGCCGCCCATCCTTCTTGTTGACCTGCACTGCCGGCACTGGCATCGCCAGCGGGGCAAACTCTTTCATGACCCGGCGGTAAACCTCCCGCTTGAACGAAACGACCTGACGCACCGGATACCAGAAGCTGACCCAACGCCAGTCGTCAAATTCGGGATGGCCATGACAGCCGAACTGGATCCGCGACTCCTTGCCCGAATTCAGCTGTAACAGGAACCATTTTTGTTTTTGGCCAATACAGACCGGTGAACTGTCCCAGCGGACAAGACGTTTGGGTAAACGGTACTTTAGCCAGTTACGACTGGTGGCCATGATGGTCACATCTTCGGGCTTGAGGCCAATCTCCTCATACAGCTCTCGATACATGGCCTGCTCTGGCGTTTCACCATCATCAACCCCCCCCTGCGGAAACTGCCAGGAGTGCTGCCCATAGCGTTTAGCCCACAACACTTGTCCTTCACGGTTACAGATCACGATACCGACATTGGGACGAAATCCGTCGCCATCAATCACGTGATCACCTTATAAAGGCTGAATCTATAAGGAGATTGTTCCACATTCACCCCGTGGCAGCAAACAAGGAGTGAATCCCCTGTTTCATGAATAACTTTCAATTTCAAACATACTTATAAACAAATCCAAGGATCCGCTCCCCCAAGTTGCCCACCCAGGCTGTGCATAAAGCTGTTAGCAAACGGGTATATACAGTACTTTTTCAATAGTAGTGAAAAGAAGACATTCATGTCACCACACGACACACAATATAAAAATCACTTTATATACAATAACTTAAATGCATAATACTGGATCTGGATCCATGCTCTTCCGGTAGCGTGCTCCCTGAGACTGATTGTGAACAAGTTCAACTGGTCAAAGATCCACCCAGGACAGATTATCCACAAGCACGGCACATTATCTACCCTGCTTGCTCGGCAAAAATGGGGGAGGATTCACAATTTTTTGTAACATATCGGCCATACCTTCCACTTTCATCCACTTATCCAAGATTTCTGTGGATAACTGTGTGTAACATCGCGAGCAAACCCTTGGACAACTATTTCAAGCTCAAGCACCGCTAGGAACCGTGCTCGATAAAACATACAAAAACCTTTAAAATCATGATGATGCACACATAACACTCAACTTATCCATGTTTGATCTTATCCACTCAGGATCGGTTATAAAAACAGCGATCCTTCTCGGGATCCTCCCCTGTTAGAATATGGCGAGCAAGATGGAGCCAACTATGCCAAGCAATCCCCAATCCGAGCAGGAGTTATTGAGCCGCGCCTATGCCATGGCCGGCTTCACGCTGGCGCAGCTGGCCGCCGAGGCTGGTGTCGCAGTGCCCAAAGACCTGCGCCGTGACAAGGGGTGGGTCGGTCAGTTGATCGAGCTGCAACTGGGTGCCAGCGCAGGGAGCAAGCCGGAGCAGGACTTCCCGGAGCTGGGGATCGAACTCAAGACGATCCCCGTGGATCCTCAAGGCAAACCGCTGGAGACCACCTTCGTCTGCGTCGCCCCGCTGATCGGCGTCAGCGGCCAGCGCTGGGAGGAGTCCAACGTGCGCAACAAGCTATCCCGGGTGCTCTGGATCCCGGTGGAAGGCAGTCGGGAGATCCCGGTTGGCGAGCGGCGGGTCGGCATGCCGCTGATGTGGAGCCCGAATGAAAAGGAAGATCGGCTACTGCGTCAGGACTGGGAGGAGCTAATGGACATGATAGTGCTGGGAGAAGTGGAGCAGATCAGCGCACGCCACGGCCAGGTGATGCAACTGCGGCCCAAGGCGGCCAACAACAAGGCGCTGACTCGCGCCATCGGCCGCGATGGTCAACCCATCATGACCCTGCCCCGCGGCTTCTATCTCAAGATCGACTTCACCCACAGTCTGCTGCAACGCTATTTTGCCTTGCCGACTTGATCTGCCTTATCAACATCTTTGTCATATGGTGGTATAAAAATAGACAGGAGCCATTTTTAACTCACAGACAAGGAGGCGTCATGCCACTGATCAAACAGTTTTTGAAGTCCAAGCCCGAGGTCAAGGTGACCTTTGCCGTAGAGAAAGAGGCGGCTGCAGGAGCGGAACAGGTGATGCTGATCGGCGAGTTCACCCAGTGGCAACCGGTCGAGCTGAAACGCATGAAGAGCGGTGAGTTCAAGGCCACCCTCAATCTGCCGACCGACGGGCCGGAGAGTTTCGAGTATTGCTACCAGTTCATCACTCCTGAGGGAGAGACCCTCTACGAGAATGACTGGCAAGCCGATGCCTACGTACCCAGCCCCTACGGCCGCGACAACTCGGTGGTACGAGTCAGCCAGTAAGCAGTGACCGAATTCCGGATACAAAAAAGGCTCGCCATTGGCGAGCCTTTTCACTACCTGTCGAGCTTTTAGCCGACATACCGACACCAATT
>NZ_JAAKNE010000033.1:0-39963 GCF_049170755.1 Aeromonas sp. 604176 | reverse complement strand
TCACCATGCCGCCGATCATGGGGGCGGCGATGCGCTGCATCACCTCTGAGCCGGTGCCGTGGCTCCACATGATGGGCAACAGGCCGGCGATGATGGTCACCACCGTCATCATCTTGGGGCGCAGGCGCAGGGCGGCGCCGTGGATCACCGCCCGGTGCAGGCCCGCCTGGTCCGGCTTGCCGCTGGCCACGAGGTCACCCCAGGCGTGGTTGAGGTAGACCAGCATCAAGACGCCGGTCTCCACCGCCACCCCGGCCAGGGCGATAAAGCCCACCCCCACTGCCACCGAGAGGTTGAAATCGAGCAGCCAGAGGGTCCAGATCCCGCCCACCACCGCCAGCGGCAAGGTGGTGAGAATGAGCAGCACCTCCTGGAAGCGGCGAAACGCCAGATAGAGCAGCAGCACTATGATGGCGATGGTGAGCGGCACCACGTAGGCGAGGCGCGCCTTGGCCCGTTCCATGTACTCGTATTGGCCGGACCAGGTGAGGGCGTAGCCCGCCGGCAGCACCAGCTGCTTGCCCACCTCGGCCTTGGCCTCTGCCACGAAAGAGCCGATGTCGCGGCCACGAATGTCGACGTAGACCCAGCCGTTGAGGCGCGCGTTTTCACTGCGCAGCATGGGCGCCTCGTCGCTGATGTAGACCCGCGCCACGTCCGCCAGCGCGATGCGGGCACCGCTCGGCGTCACCAGCGGCAGCAGCTCCAGGCTGGCCACAGAGTCGCGATAGCTCTGGGGGTAGCGCAGGTTGATGGGGTAGCGCTCGCGCCCCTCGATGGTCTGGCCCACCTCCATGCCGCCCACCGCGGTGGCGAGCACCGCCTGTACGTCAGCGATATTGAGGCCGTAGCGGGCCGCTTTCAGTCGGTCGATGTCCACCTTCACATAACGGCCACCGGCCACCCGCTCGGCATAGACCGATGAGGCGCCCTCCACCTTGCCGACGATCTGTTCCAGCTGCTGGCCGAGCTGCTGGATCACCTTGAGATCGGGCCCCGCTATCTTGATGCCGACCGGGGTCTTGATGCCGGTGGCCAGCATGTCGATGCGGGTCTTGATGGGGGGCACCCAGGCGTTGGTGAGACCGGGGAAGCGGATGAGGGAGTCGAGCTCCTCTTTGAGCTTCTCCGGGGTCATGCCGGGGCGCCACTGATCCCGGGGCTTGAGCTGGATGCTGGTCTCCATCATCACCAGATCGGCGGGGTCGGTGGCCGATTCGGCGCGCCCTGCCTTGCCGAACACGTTCTGCACCTCGGGCACGGTACGGATCAGCTTGTCGGTCTGCTGCAAAATCTCCCGCGCCTTGCCCACCGAGATATTGGCCGCGGTGGTGGGCATATACATGATGTCCCCCTCATCGAGCGGCGGTATGAACTCGGAGCCCAGGTACTTGAGCGGCCAGAAGCCCGCCACCGTCACCACGGCGGCGATGGCCAGGGTGGTTTTCGGACGGGCCAGCACGGCCTTGAGCAGCGGTACATAGCCCTGGCTCAGCCAGCGATTCAGCGGATTGGCCTGCTCGGCCAGCACCTTGCCGCGGATGAAGTAGCCCATGATCACCGGCACCAGCGTGATGGCGAGCCCGGCCGCCGCCGCCATGGCGTAGGTCTTGGTGTAGGCGAGGGGGTGGAACATCCGCCCCTCCTGCGCCTCCAGCGCGAACACCGGCAGGAAGCTGATGGTGATGATGAGCAGGGAGAAGAAGATGGCGGGCCCCACCTCTATGCTCGCCTCGGTGATGATGCGCCAGCGGTTCTTGTCGGTGAGCGCCTCCCGCTCCATGTGCTTGTGGACGTTCTCGATCATCACGATGGCGCCATCCACCATGGCGCCGATGGCGATGGCGATGCCGCCGAGCGACATGATGTTGGCGTTGATCCCCTGCAGGTGCATCACGATAAAGGCGGTCAGGATGGCGATAGGGAGGGAGATGACCACCACCAGCGACGAGCGCAGGTGGAACAGGAAGGCGAGGCAGACCAGCACCACCACCGCGAACTCCTCCACCAGCTTGCCGGAGAGGTTGTCGATGGCGCGCTGGATAAGGTCGGAGCGGTCGTAGACGGTGACCACCTCGACCCCCTCCGGCAGGCTGCTTTTCAGCTGGGCGAGCCGCGCCTTGACCCCGTCGATGGTGTGCTGGGCATTCTCGCCGTAGCGCATGACGATGATGCCACCCACCACTTCCCCTTCACCGTTGAGCTCGGCCAGACCACGCCGGCTCTGGGGCCCGGTAACCACATCCGCCACGTCACCCAGCAGCAGCGGGGCGCCGCGCACATTGGTACCGAGCGGGATCTGCTTCAGATCCTCGACGCTCTTGAGATAGCCGTTGGAGCGCACCATGTACTCCGCTTCCGCCATCTCGATGACGGAGGCGCCGGTCTCCTGATTGCCCTGCTTGATGGCGGTTTCGATAAGGGAGAGCGGGATGCCGTAGGCGCGCAGCTTGTCCGGATCGACCCGCACCTGATACTGGCGCACCATGCCACCGACTGTAGCGACCTCGGAGACCCCCTCCACCGTCTGCAACTCGTACTTGAGGAACCAGTTCTGCAGGGAGGTGAGCTGGCTGAGGTCATGCTTGCCGGTTCTGTCCACCAGCGCGTACTGATAGACCCAGCCCACCCCGGTGGCATCGGGGCCGAGCTGGGGACGGGCGGAGGCGGGCAGGTTGGGCGCGACCTGGCTCAAATACTCCAGCACCCGGGCGCGGGCCCAGTAGAGGTCGGTGTTGTCGTCAAACAGCACATAGACGAAGGAGTCGCCGAAGAAGGAGTAGCCGCGCACCGTGGTGGCCCCCGGCACCGCCAGCATGGCGGTGGTGAGCGGGTAGGTCACCTGATCCTCAACTACTTGGGGCGCCTGGCCCGGGTAGGAGGTCTTGATGATCACCTGCACGTCGGAGAGATCCGGCAGGGCGTCCACCGGGGTCTGCTTGACCGACCAGAGCCCCCAGGCGGTGAGCATGAGGGTCAATAGCAGTATCAGAAAGCGGTTGCCCACGGACCAGCGAATAATCGAGGGGATCATGGTTGGGCTCCTTGCTCATTGGGTGCAGAGAGCGGAGAGCGGTTGCCTGCTAGGCAGCGAATGATGGCAGGGATCATGATTTCTTCTCCATCGCGGGCATCGTCATCTGATGCTGGCTATGGTCCATGCCTTCCATCTTCTCCATCTCATCCATTGCTGGCTTGGCGTCGCCGTCAGTAGCGGGCGCTTGCTCCTGATGGATGGTAGTGATGCGGTACTCATCCCCCTCCTGCATCACCTGCAGGTGCAGGGTCTGCCCCTCGACCAGCTTGCTGATATCGACCCCGTCGGCGACGGTGAACTCCATCTCCATGGCGGGCCACTGCCACTCGGGGATGGGCTGGTGGGAGACCATCAGGGTGCGGTTGGCCAGATCGATGCTTTCAACCTCGCCCTGAGTCCACACTTGGGCTGGGCGTACCGCCGTCATGCGCTGGAAGTCCGAATCGATGGCCGACTCGGAGTCGAGCAGGAACTGGGCAGAGCTGACGATGTTATCCCCAGCCTCTACCCCTGCCTTGATGGCAACCTTGTCGCCAAACTGGGGGCCGAGAGTGACGGCGACCGACTTGAAGCTGCCATCCCCTAGTGCCAGCACCAGCCGATCCTGACTGCCGGTGCGGATCACCGCTTCGCTCGGCACCACCAATTGCGGCTCTCCCTGCCCGGTGCGAATGCTCACCTTGGCAAACATATTGGGTTTCAAAAACTCGTCCGGGTTGTCAAAGCGCAGCCGCACCTTGAGGGTGCGAGTAGCGGCATCGAGGGTCGGATAGAGGTAATCCACCTTACCTTGCCAGCTGCGGCCGGGGGCATAGTCGAGAGTCATGGTGACCGGATCCCCCACCTTCAGCTGGTCGGCCTGGCGCTCGAACACCTCGGCGCTGACCCACACCTGCTTGAGGGTGCTGATGTTAAAGAGCGCCGCAGCGGGCTCAACATACTGGCCCTCGCGCACCTTGAGCTCGGAGACATAACCGCTGCTGGGGGCGTAAATGCTGATGGTTTCGCGCACCTGGCGGGTGCGCTTGAGGGCCGCAATCTGATCCGCCGGTACCTGCAGGGACTTGAGCTTGCCCTCGGCGGCGCGCAGCAGCAGCGGGTTGGCTGTGTTGAGGGCGAGCAGGTACTCGTGCTGGGCATTGACCAGATCCGGAGCGTAGAGCTCGTAAATCAGGCTCCCCTTGCTCACCTGCTGCCCCTCGCTCTTGATGGCGAGGGTGCGGATCCAGCCTGCCATGCGGGCGTTGACTGCCTCCAGCCTGTCCTCGTCATAACCGACATAGCCCACCGTCTCGATCTGCTGGTGAATAGGCAGCTTCTCCACTTTGGCCAGCCGCACCCCCAGGTTCTGCTGGATCTCGGGGCTGATGGTGACGGTGCCCGGTGAGCCGCCCTGTTTTTCCTCATAGACGGGGATAAAGTCCATCCCCATGTTGTCCTTGGCGGGACCATCACGCTTGTCGCGGGGATCCATGGGGTTGACCCAGTAAAGGGGCGTCTTCTCTTTGGCGCTGGCGCCATCGGAGGTCTGTTTGGCGGCCCAGTAGCCGCCACCAGCGCCAAGGGCAAGTAGCAGGGCCGACATCAGGACGGTCTTGTTCATGACTGGCCTCCGGCGCGGGTCTGCATGCAGAAAGTGCAGGAGGGTAATGCGTCCGCAAAGGCAGCAACCTTGGACGGTGAAAAGTGGGCTGGTGACATAATACGTCTTCTCTTTTGCAGGCCGCCGGTCGGGTGAGGTGCAAGGCATCACCAAAGGGGGTGGCGGCAAACGGGGCGCAACTGTATCAGTGCGCACGGCTCCCTGTGAGCGGACCGGTTTGGCCGGGGCGCAGGGTCAGGCAAGGCGGCAGGAGACGGGCAAGCCGAGGCTTGCCGCTGCCGCAAGAGAAGATCTTTCTAGTGTCGCAGCACCGACAACATCAGGTGTCGGCGCGGCCAGGAGGGGGGATGGGTACCGCGTGATCGCAGGAAGGGATCCCGCAACCAGTTATCAAGCAGTGCAGTTGCGAAGTTACTGCCAAGTAGCAGGGGGAAGATCAGCAGGGCGACCAATACACCCAGCAGAGCTATCGCGCCGAAGGAGAGGGCATTGACGCCGGTCTGCATCTGGCACTCATCGCCCATGGCCGACCCCTCGTCTCCCTGATGGCAGGAGAGGGCCATGGTATCGCTCGGGTGAGACATTGCGGGCATCGCATGAGAGCTCTCGCCATCCGCCATCGCCATGGATGAATCCAACATCACCATTGGCAGGGGGCTGCTTTGGGTCGTCTCGGAGGAGAGGGGAGAAGCATGCCAGCTGATGCAGAGGGTCAGATTGCACACGAGCAGCAGCGCCAGCAATAGCCGGGCTAGCAGGGCAGAGGGCAATCTTGTCGCAAGCTGGGTGAGTGACAATCCGGTCATCCTTCAGGATCTGGTATCCAGACTCTAAACCTTGCTTCTGGGAGAAGGTCAAGGCGAGGGCTGGCGCTGTTGTTGCAGATAGATGTCGCTGTATTTCTCCAGCAGCTGATCTATCCACTGCCTCATGCCCGGCGCTTGCAGCATGGGTTCCAGCTGTTCGAGGGTGCCAAGATGGGGAGATTGTAGTGAAACAGAAATATAGAGCTCACCGCGCTGCAGTGGCCACTGCAGATCAGTCATTCCGCTGCTCGGGTAATTTTCGCTCAAAAACAGGCGGCCGGAAGAGCGGCCATAGGGAACGAAGTCGACCCGGTTACTGGCCAGCAGGCCAAATACCTGCTTGAGGGAGTTGACCCTGTAGATGCGGGTATTTGCTTGCAAAAAATCATCCATTTCGCTGCCAAGGCTGACGCCTATCATCATGGCTCCCCGCAGTCCGGTCAGATCCTCCCGTCGCTGCAGCAAGCGGCTGCCGGGTTGGCGCACGAACACCGCCATGTCATTGATGGCCATGGGCGTTCGGGTAAAGCGGGAGTAGTGTGCTCTCTCTTCGTTGCGCAGCGCACAGATATTGATGTCGACCTCTCCTTTCGCCACTTTCTGCTGACAGCGGGCCCAGGGGCCCACATAGGAGAGATCCACATTGAAACCCAACCGTTGATAGAGGGTACTGACTACTTCGGCACAAACGCCGATGATCTTGCCATCGCTCAGCCAGTTCCAGGGGGGATAATCGTGATGACCACAGGCGGAGAGGGTAGTGGTCGTCAAGGTCGTCGCGAGCCAGAGCTGAGCCAGCATATCCGAATCCTGTGCAAAAAAGTCTCGATGTGTGTCATTGAAGCACACCGCAGACAAAAAAATACCCCCGCACGGGCGGGGGTAGTTTGTTATCGGTGGCACGCCCGTGGAGAGCGTTACGGCTTGGCGCGTTTTTCCGACCCTTTCATGATGAGGCGGAAGAAGAGCGGGATAAAGAAGATGGCGATAAAGGTGGCGGCCAGCATGCCGCCGATGACCGGCCAGCCGAGAGCGTGACGGCTTGCGGCACCGGCACCGCTGGAGGTGACCAGCGGCACACAGCCGAGGATGAAGGCCAGCGAGGTCATCACGATGGGGCGAAAACGCAGGCGCGCCGCCTCCAGTGCCGACTCGATGAGGCTCATCCCCTCCTCGTGCTTCATCACCGCGAATTCCACAATCAGTATGGCGTTCTTGGCGGCAAGGCCCACCAGGGTCACCAGCCCGATCTGGAAGTAGACGTTGTTGGTGAGTCCTACCAGCCAGGTGGCCAGCAGGGCGCCGAACAGGGCGAACGGTACGGCTGTGATCACCGCAAACGGCAGGCTCCAGCGTTCGTACTGGGCTGCCAGGATGAGGAAGATCATCACAATACCGAAGCCGAACGCCATGCCTGCGCTACCGGCAGAGGCCTTCTCCTGATAGGCGGAACCGGTCCACTCCAGCTTGGCATCGTTGCCAAGGGTGCTGTTGGCCACCTCTTCCAGTGCGGCGATCGCCTGACCCGAACTGTAGCCGGGTGCCGGCTGTGCCATGATCTTGGCTGCCTGGAAGATGTTGAAACGCTCTACCAGCTCGGGGCCAGTGGCATCACGGACCGTCACTAGGCTGCTGAGTGGGATCATCTCGCCGGTGTTGGAGCGCACGTAGACGTTGCGGATATCGCTCTTCTTGGCGCGGTAGTCAGCTTCGGACTGCAACTGTACCCGGTAGGTTCGGCCAAACTGGTTGAAGTCGTTGACATAGACCTGACCGAAGGTGGCCTGCATGGTGTCGAACACCGCATTGATCGGCAGCCCCAGCGCCTTGGCTTTCTCGCGATCCAGGTCGAGATAGACCTGCGGCACATTGGCACGGAATGTGGATGTGACACTGGCAAACTCGGGGCGCTCCTTGGCGGCGGCGAGGAAGCGCTGTACTTCGCCCGAAAACTCCTGGGCACTGCCGGAACCCCGGTTTTGCAGGTAGCCTTCCAGTCCGCCGGTGGTGGACATCCCCTGGATGGGGGGCGGGTTGAAGGAGGCAACAAAGCCGTCAGCCAGCCCCATCAGGCTCATCCCCTGCAGAGTTTTGGCCAGATCGAAGGAGTCCTGGCCTGTCCCCTTGCGCTCGCTCCAGTCCTTCAGGGTAATGAAGGTGAGACCGCTGTTGCTGATGATGGCGTTGGAGAGGATGTCGAAGCCCGAGAAGGTGATCACATCCTTCACATTGGGATTGGCCATGGCGAGCTTGTCGAACTGATCCGCCACTGCCTGTGTCCGGCTCATGGCGGCGGCATCCGGCAGCATGACGGCGGAGATGAGGTAGCCCTGATCTTCGTTCGGTACCAGCTCGCCCGGCACTTTCAGGAAGAGACCGTAGATGGAGAGCAACAGTACGGCGATGATGGCAAAAGCGACCCCCACCCGACGGTTCAGGAAGGCCACACCCCGTACATAGCCGCGGGTCAGCTGGTCAAATTTATCGTTGAACCAGACGAAGAAACGGGCCGGTTTGTGATGTCCCTCTTTCAGCAACACGGCGCACAAGGCCGGAGAGAGAGTCAGAGCCACCAGACCGGAGATGGCCACCGAGACCGCGACCGTGATGGCGAACTGCTTGTACATCACCCCTGTCATGCCACCCATAAAGGCGACCGGCAGGAACACGGCGCAAAGCACCAGCACGATGGCGACCACCGGACCTGAGACCTCCTGCATGGCGAGGATGGCAGCCTCTTTGGGCGAACATTTCTTCTCGCTCATGATCCGCTCGACGTTCTCGAGCACCACGATGGCGTCATCCACCACGATACCGATGGCGAGCACCATGCCGAACAGGGTCAGCAGGTTGATGGAGAAACCGAGCACCAGCATGCCGGCGAAGGTCCCGATGAGCGACACTGGCACCGCGATACAGGGGATCAGGGTGGCGCGGAAGTTCTGCAGGAACAGGTAGACTACCACGAACACCAGCACGATCGCCTCGAACAGGGTGTGTACCACCTCTTCGATGGAGATCTTCACAAACTCTGTGGTGTCGTAGGGGATCTGGTACTCGATATCCTGCGGAAAGCGCTCCTTGAGCCGCTCCATGGTGGTGTGCACCGCATCGGCGACTGCTACGGCGTTGGCACCGGGCTGCAGATAGGTAGCGATACCGATGGCCGGTTTGCCGTTGGCGCGGGCCACCAGATCATAATCCTTGCCCCCCAGCTCGACCCGGGCGACATCGCGGACCCGGATCTTGGAGCCATCGGGCATGGAGCGAACTATGATGTTCTGGAACTCTTTCACATCTTCAAGGCGACCCTTGGTCTGCACCGTGTAGGTGAAGTCGATGGGGGTCGAGGTGGGCTGAGCGCCGATCTTGCCTGCCGCGAACTGGGTATTCTGCTCGCGGATGGCGCTAATCACATCACTCGGGGTGAGTTCGAGCTGGGCCAGTCGATCCGGCCGCAACCAGATGCGCATCGCATAGTCGGTACCGCCAAACAGAGTGGTATCACCGATGCCGGGAATCCGCTTGAGCTCGTCGATGATGTTGAGCAGGGCATAGTTTGACAGATAGGTGGTATCAAACGAGCCGTTCGGCGACTGGAGGGTGACCACCTGCAGGATGGAGGTCGATTTCTTCTTGACCGTTACCCCCTGCTTTTTCACCTCTTCCGGCAGCTGGGCCATGGCGGCCGATACCCGGTTGTTGACGTTGATGGTGGCCTGATCCGGATCTGTGCCGATCTCGAAGTAGACGTTGAGGTTCATCTGGCCGTTGGAGGCCGAACCCGATTGCATATAGATCATCCGCTCGACGCCGTTGATCTGCTGCTCCAGCGGTGCGGCGACAGTCTGGGAGATCACCTCCGGAGTGGCCCCCGGATAGAAAGCGGTCACCGAGACCACCGGCGGGGTGATCTGGGGGTACTGCTCGATGGGAAGCGAGCGCATTGCCGCCAATCCGCCCAGCACGATAATGATGGAAATCACGCTGGCGAAGATGGGACGCTCGATAAAAAACCTGGAAAACATACGAGCTCCTTACTTGGCCGCTGAGTGGCTGACCATCTTGGCGGTGATGGCTTTCATCTCGTCGGCAGAGACAGGTTTCACCACGCTGCCGGGGCGAGCCTTCATCAAGCCTTCGACGATGTAACGGTCACCGGCATTGAGGCCGCTGTCGATCAGCACCCCCTCGGAGACCACCGGGCCCAGTTTGACCGGACGGGGGATCACCTTGTTCTCGGCATCGACCACCATCACCATGCGGTCAGCCTGGGACTGGACGATAGCGCGGGGCGGCACCACTATGGCATTCTTGCGGGTGCCCAGATCGATGGTCATACGGACAAACTGGCCGGGCAGCAGCACGCCGTCCTTGTTATCGAAGATGGCGCGGGCACGGATGGTGCCGGTCTGGGGATCGACCCGGTTGTCGGAGAAGTTGAGCTTGCCCGCTTGTGGGTAGACAGAACCATCGGCCAGGCGGATATGGGTGCGCCAGTTGGTGGCGTCCTTGGCTTCAATGGTCCCTCTCTTGACCGAGTTCTCGAAATCGAGGCGATCCTGCTCCGAGTAGGAGAAGTTGACGTAGAGCGGATCAAACTGGGTGATGGTAGTGAGCAGGCCGTTGTCGCCACTGGTGGAGATAAGGCTCCCCTCGGACTGGGAGCTCTTGCTCGCCATGCCGTTGATGGGGGCAGTGACCTTGGTATAGCTGAGGTTGAGCTCGGCCTCCTTCACCTTGGCCTGAGCGGCCTGATGGCTGGCGATGGCCGCTTCATAGTTGGCGATGGTGTCGTCATAGTCCTTGCGGCTTACCACCTGGCGCTTGAAGAGGGGAATGATGCGATCCCGATCGGCGCGAGCCTTGTTGAGCCTGGCCTGCTCCTGGGCCAGGGTGCCTTTGGCCTGCTCCAGCGCCACCTTGTAGGGCTCGGGGTCGATCAGGAACAGTTGCTGGCCGGCGGTAACCGGTTGGCCTTCTACATAAGTGCGCTTGAGCAGGATGCCACTGACCCGGGAGCGGACATCGATCTCGCGAAAACCGGCGGTTTCGCCCACCATCTCGGTGGTGAGCGGCACATCGGTCAGGGTCGCCTCGTTGACTACCACGGGCACGGCCGGCATGGTTTGCACCGTCTGGTTTGTTTCCCCGCCACAGCCGGCCAGTGCACCGGCCAGCGTCAGAGCGAGCATCCCCTGTTTGAATAATCCTGCTCTGGTGTTTGGCTCCATCATCATTTCACTCCTGTTGGCCCGATTGCGGCCATCATGCACACCTTTTTTTTCGGCTGACGTGATTAACTTCATGATTACAAATTAACTCATTGGATTATTGAAGTTTTTCAATCATAGAGCATGAACATTGAACCCAAGCTGCTTGATCGAAAAAGTTCTCTCTGTTCTTCACAACAGAAGCCGTTCTGCTGCTGGAAAATGGAGTAAAGAGTATCATATGAGAACTAGATTGCCGACAGGATAGTGCGTGCGATGACAATAGTCAGGAGGAAAAAGGGGGATAATTGTAGCGGGCGAGAGGAGCCCTCGCCCGCACTCAATCAGGCGAAGCAGGCCCAGATGGGAGCGTGGTCGGAGGGTTTCTCGATGCCGCGCAGTTCATAGTCGATACCTGTCTCGGTCACGCTGTCCTTGAGGGCGTCGGAGGCCATGATGAGGTCGATGCGCAGGCCGCGATTCTCGTCAAAGCCCTTGGATCGGTAGTCAAACCAGGAGAAACGCTCGCACTCGGTAGGGTTGGCGGCGCGGAAGGTGTCGGTGAGACCGAACCCTTTCAGCCGCTCCATCCATTCGCGCTCGATGGGCAGGAAGGAGCACTTGCCATCCCGCAGCCAGCGCTTGCGGTTCGCTTCGCCGATACCGATGTCGAGATCGGTGGGGGAGATATTCATATCCCCGATCAGCACCAGCTGGTCGTCCGGCGTGTGATGAGTTTCGAGATAGTGCTGCAGATCCTCGTAGAACTTCTGCTTGGCCGGGAACTTGGTCTCGTGATCCTGGCTTTCACCCTGCGGGAAGTAGCCGTTCATTACCTTGATGAGAGAGCCGTCTTCGCGCTCGAAGGTGGCCATGATCATCCGGCGCTGGGCCTCTTCGTCATCGGTGGGGAAGCCTTTCTCCACCTTGACCGGTTTCAGCTTGCTCATGATGGCGACCCCGTAGTGAGCCTTCTGGCCGTGAAACTCCACGTGATAGCCCATGGCCTCCACATCGGCCAGCGGGAAGGCCTCGTCATGGACCTTGATTTCCTGCAGGCCGATCACATCGGGCTGGTGCTTGTCGATGATGGCTTGCAACTGGTGCAGACGGGCGCGCAGGCCGTTGATATTGAAAGAGATGATCTTCATGTCCGGGATGCTCATGTCATTTTTATAAGTCGCTATTGGACTAGGAATCGGCGGTGGATGCAAGTTTGGCCGCGGGCCTGCATCAGTGGCAGGCACCGCGGTGTGGGTAGAGGTGTCAGCGGGTCATCTTTTTGACGAATACCACCACAAACAGCGCCAGTGTGAAGCTGCCGGTGAAGGCTTCAAAGGCGGCAAAGATCCTGGAAAGCCCGACCGGAGTGAAGTCGCCATAACCCAGGGTGGTGAAGGTGACCACGCTGTAGTAGAGGCACTCCAGCAGGAAGATGGCGTTTTCTTCAAGAGAGGCTTCTGGTCGGTATATCAGATGATTGCCCGCGAAGTTAAGGCCGCAGAAGAAGTAAAAAATGCTGCAGATGAAGATGAGCAGCAACGAGAAGAGCACCACCCGCATCGGAGCCTCGCCATAGCCACAGAAGAGATCGACCACCCAGGAGGTGAAGCGCTGGGTCGACCAGAACGGCAGTTGCAGGCGACGCATGGTGAGCTCTTGCTGGATATAGTTGCCGGACATGGTGAAGATCCCCTGCGCCTCGGAGGCTTTGCGCAGATCCCGGTAGGTCTCTTCCGCCTCCTTGAACCAGATGCGCGCCTGTTTGGGATCCCGTTCACGGCGCCCCTTGCGATCCTGCATCACCCGTTTGCCGGTCTGCATGTTGTCGAGCCGGGTGTTGTGCCAGCGGATGCCGAGCAGATTGACGTCATCGAGGGTGGCGCACTGGAGGTTGGCATCACTGAGATCGGCCTTCATCAGGCTGCCCCCTTTCATGCGCAGGCCGTAGAGGTGACCCCCGCGCAGGTTGGCGCGATAGAGGTTGCACTGCTCTAGCAAGAATCCCTGATCGGACTCCTTGTTGACCAGATTGAGGCCAGCCAGATTGGCCCGTGACAGCTGCAGGCCGTGACATAGACCGCCAGCGCGAACGTATTGTTCGAGCGCCTCGGCGGTGCGGGCTTCCTGATGAGGTCCATGGGGATCATGCCACTTGCAAAGATCGTGCTCGCCAGCTTCTTCACTGCAGTGGCGGCCATCGGCCACCAGATAACGACACATCGCCATCTTCGCTTCCCTCGCATTACCGTACTGGTTTCAGCATAG
The DNA here is from genome assembly GCF_049170755.1 of Aeromonas sp. 604176. NCBI lineage: Bacteria > Pseudomonadati > Pseudomonadota > Gammaproteobacteria > Aeromonadales > Aeromonadaceae > Aeromonas > Aeromonas sp. 604176. Next base: position 27,036 of record NZ_JAAKNE010000033.1, on the reverse strand, counting down.
GCGGGAAAAGGGGGCGTGACGGCGTCTTAGTTGAACTGGTTAAACTCCTGACGCAGCTTGCGAAAACGCTCCTGCTGAGCCGGGTTGAGGGGGATGCCGTCGAGCACGTCCAGGGTGTCTTTGCACTCGATACCAAACTCCGGGCTTTTGCGGTTTTTCTGCATCAGTTGCAGCAACACCTGGATCTTGTTGAGGGCGGCACCGGTATTGGCGGGGGCCCGGCGCAGCGCCTCGCGAAAGTGACCGAGCGCCTGTTCCAGCTCGCCGCTCTGATAGGCCTTGATCCCCAGATCGTTGAGCTGCTGGTAGCGCTGACGCCGCTCCAGCACCGTTTTATCATCACGGGTTGCCTGAATGCAGGTAGTAAGCAGCCGGTCTTCATCCTTTGCCAGCAGTCCCTGCAGGCTCTCGGCATATTCGAACTCGCCGAGCTGATAGAGGGCGAGGATGGTTTCGCCAAGCAGGGCAGGGGGCATGGTGGCCGGTTCATCAAGCCAGTTCTGGTTGGCGCGATAGAGCATCTTCTTGCCCTTGAGCAGCTCCCCCAGCGCAATTTGCACTCGGGCCTGACAGATTTGCTCGAATACCGGGTAGTTGAACTCCGACATCATCAGCGAATCGCGGATGCGCGACAGGGCCGAGTTGACCTGCTTTTGCAGGTTGGCGATATGATAGCTGTCGTTGCTGTTGAGGGCGTAGAGGGTCAGGGTCTGGATATAGGCACCCAGATAGTGGGGGGTTCGGTGGATCGAGTTACGCGACAGATCGATCAGCGACAGCAGCACATCCTTGGCCTGAGCGTAGTCGTGGCGTAGCAGGCACACTTCCGCCAGCCGACGGGAGAGCTGCACCGACTGGGGGGAGATATCCACCGCTCGTCTAAGTTCTTGTTGTGCCAGTTCATCGTTGCCGAGGGCGAGTTGGGATTCCGCCAGCCAGAGGTGTGCTTCCACCATCAGCGGGGTATTTTTGAGGGTCGCCTGCAGATGGCTGACCGCTTCTTCATGAAGTCCCAGAGTATTGCACGCCTTGCCCAGCGTCAGGCGGGCCCAGCTGTTCTCCTGCCCGGCCAGCAGCTGGCGCATCAGGGCGCGTGCTTCTTGTGCCTGACCCAGCTTGAGGTGGGTATCAGCTTGCAGGCAGCGGCAGTAGTTGGCAAAACGGGGGACAGCATCAGCCCGCTCGGCACAGGCGGTAATGAGGGTCGCCAGATTGTTATCAGCCAGCGCAGTAAAGACGCTGGCCAGGGCGTTGCGCCGGGCGAGGGCCCGCTTGAGGCGAAACGAGAACTGCTCCTGGGAGAAGGGCTTCATCAGGTATTCGTCGGGCTCGGCTTCCAGCGCGCTCAGCACCATGGCGCGAGAGCTGTCGCCACTCACCATGATCACCACGCTCTGGGGCGGAATGAGCTTCTGATCCCGCAGGCTCTCCAGCAGCTGCCGCCCGTTCTCGCCAATCCCCAGATCGTAATCAATGAGATAGATATCGAAGCTGCCCTTCTGGCAGCGGCGTCGCGCATCCTCGGCGGTATTGGAGTAGGTGATGTTGCTGATACCCAGATTGAGCAGCATCGCCTTCATCATCACCTGAAACGAGCGCTGCTCATTGACCATCAGAATGCGTTGTGGCTTGGCAGGGCTCTTCTTTTCTGACGCGTTTTCCGGTGTCTGCATTGTTCTGGGTCGAGGCGCTACGGGTTGATGGGAGAAAGTGTGCCACCAAAGCGTGTCAAGTGGCAATCAATGTGCTTTTGTCACGCAACTTTCAGTTTCCATGTCACGCTCTGTGCCTGGTGGCCAGGGCGATGTGGTTGATCCATATCAAATAAAGCTCAGATGGGGTGGCAGCACGCGGCACACTTTTTAGACTGATAGAGGGGGCAACGACAAGCCCCGGTCACATATAGGCCCCATCAGGCAGGTATCAGGGCCTGCCTCTGTTAGTCCATGAATCACGGAGGGATCAGAGATGAGTTTGCTACCAAGCCGTACCAGTCTGTTCGATGACCTGTTTCGCGATATGGCGTCCGGCTTCTATATTCGCCCCTTGCACGGGGACCCCTTGCCGAGCCAGATCAGGCTGGATTTGAAGGAGAGTGATGGCAACTATGTGCTGCAAGCCGAGTTGCCGGGGGTTGCCAAAGAGGACATCCATGTGGATATCCATGGTAAACAGGTGACGCTGAAAGCGGAGATCCGCCAGTTTGACAGCCAGAACAAGGATGAGCGAACACTGCGCAGTGAACGCTATTTTGGCAGTGTTTCACGCACTCTGGAGTTGCCGGTCGAGGTGGCGCTGGACAAGGTCAGCGCCAGGTTCGAGAACGGTATCCTCACGTTGCAACTGCCCAAGCAGGTGGAAACGCCAGCCCCTCACCGGGTGACCATCGAATAGCCCGTGACAAGTTCATCATCAACCGTAATGAGAAGGCCCCGTTATCGGGGCCTTCTGTTTATCAGTGCTTTTCTGTCGGTTGCTTCGCCAGATAGTGGGCGAATTGGGGCGTGTACTTGGCCTTGAACCCCTGTTCGGTCTTGATGATGAGATAGACCGCCAGCTTGTGCTGTTTGGCAAATGCCATACCCGCTTCGGGCCCCATCACCATCAGCGCGGTATCGAGGGCGTCAGCCTCAAGCGCGGTCGGGGTGATCACGCTGGCGGAGACCAGCTTGTGGGTGACCGGCTGGCCGGTGGCGGGGTCGATGATATGGGAGTAACGCTGTCCATCTATCTCGTAGTAGTTGCGATAGCTGCCTGCGGTGCTGAGCGCCATACCGTTGGGGATGACGATATCGGAAAACGCTCCCGGCTGATCGGAAGGTTCGACGATGGCCACTCTCCACGGTGAACCCTTGCTGTTGTTGCCCTTGCTGCGCACCGCACCGGCCACTTCGATCAGGTAGTTGTGTACCCCCTTGCCCTCGAGCAGGGCGGCGATTTCATCCGATGCAGCCCCTTCGCCCAGGGTGGAGAGGTCGAGATAGAGATCCGGGATCGTTTTTTCGAGCAGGAAGTGATCCCCTTGCGGGGTCAGGGTCAGCTTGTCGATGCCCACCTTGTGGCGGGCGGCGGCGATGGCCGCCTCATCGGGTCGCTTGACCGGGCGTTTGTCCGGGCCAAATCCCCACAGATTGACCAGCGGCCCCACGGTCACATCCAGCTTGCCATCGGTCAGCTTACCGGCATCAATCCCCTGCTGGACTATGATGGCCATGGCGGGCGGGATGGCAAACGGGGTATTGGCGGGCCCCTGATTGAATCGGGAGATGAGGGAGTCGGGATCGTAGGTGGAGATCTCCTTGTTCATCCGGGCCAGCAGACTCTCTACATCGCTTTTGAGGGAGGGCTCCCCACCGGGGTAGCTATCGCTCAGGGTCACCACATAGTAGGTGCCCATGGTCTTGCCCTGAATACGGGTCTGGGCTGGCGGGGTCGGCTGGCAGCCGGTCAGCGCCAGCAGCAGGGTTAGCAGCAGGCCGCGCAGGGCCGCCACGGGGGTCATCGCAATCATCCGGCGCTCTCATCTGGAGAAGGTTCATATCGGGGCGCTAGCTTAGCCAAGGGGCGCTCGCCGGGCGAGCCCTAATAGGGGCAATCGGGGGGAAAAGAGCAGAAAAAATTAAACAGTTTTGAACCTGTTGCTGTAGCGGGTCGTATCGTCCATCCGTGATGGGAGATAGTGGCGAGTACAGCACCGTCTGGTGACCTGGCCCGCAGCTTTGGCCAAAACCCATCGCCGATTGAAAACAATTGAGTAAAATGAAGGTCGATTTAGACGGCATCTTTGCGAAGCATATACGCCACGCTGTTGCCATCCATTGCCAATCAAAGGAGAAGATGATGAAAAAGGCGATTACCCTGCTGTTTCTGAGTACTCTGGCTGCCCCGGTTCTGGCCGATGAGTGCGCACTGGTCATCGAAGGCAATGATGCCATGCAGTACAACCTCAAAGAGATGAGCGTTCCGGCCACCTGCAAGGAGGTGACGGTCACTCTGAACCATACCGGGAAGCTGCCTGTGACCGCCATGGGCCATAACTGGGTGCTGGCCAGCACCGCAGACTATCAGACTGTGGCGACGGCGGGGATGAGCGCCGGGGCCGAGAACGGCTATCTGCCCAAGGATGATCCCCGCGTGCTGGCGCATACCAAGCTGATCGGCGGTGGCGAGAGCAGCAGCGTCACCTTCAAGACCGACGGTCTGGCGGGCAAGGATCTCACCTTCTTCTGCTCCTTCCCCGGCCACTTCGCCATGATGAAGGGCTCATTCAAGGTCAACTAAGGTGCTGACCGGCATCGAGCCGGTCGCCTCAATAGAAAAAGCCGGGATTTCCCGGCTTTTTCATATCTGTCGCTTGTTGTGGCGTGGCATGACTGCGCACAGCCGACTTTCGCGCTATTTGGCCTGCAGGGTAAAGAAGGCGATGGAGCTCTTCTTCTGGCATTCGAAGTGAATGCTCTCTTCACCGGTCACCATCAGCGTCTCGTTGATGGCCACCTCTTTGCCCTGCACGGTCAGCTGGCCGCTCAGCAGGTGACAGAGGTAGGTCTTCCCTGGCTCGAGGGTCAGGGTCAGCGGGAAGGGGAGGTTCAGCACCCGCACGTTGGCGCTGATGCGATCCGGATGGTAGATAAGCCCCAGATCGGTCACCTCTTTTTTCAGCAACTCGCAGTGGGTCTCCTCGTCGCCGCTAAAGTGCGCCGCCTCGAAGGTGGCGTAGGGGTGGCCGTTGAGCACAAAGCCAGCCCCGCTTACCGGCAGCAAAATGCGTTGATAGCCGGGAAAGGGGGAGAAGGGGCCCGCACTCTTGATGGGGGCCGAGCTCAGCCGATAGTCAAAGTCGAGTTTGGCAAGGCTGCTCCCCTTGGGGGAGATGAGGATCTGGCTGGTGGTGCCCTGCTGGTTCTTCCAGGGCATCTTCTGGTGGTCAGACTCTTTAATCAGGGTGATCACGGGCACTTCCTCACGATAAAAAACGCAGGGAGCCGGTGACATCAACCCCGGCTCCCTGATAGAGATGGGCGATGGTAAGGGCGATCAGCCCTGACCATCCAGTGCAGCCAGTCGTGCTTCTATGGCGGCGAGACGGCTCTTGAGCTCGCTTACTTCCTGCTCCAGCTCGCTCAGGCGGTCGGCGGCCGGGGAGGCATAGGCAGCCGCAGGGGTGGCATCCATCATCGCCTGGATATCCACCTCACCGCTGAACAGGTGGGCGTAGCGGGATTCGCGCTTGCCCGGCTCACGTGGCAGTTTGACCACGTAAGGGCCACGTTCGATGAGGCGATTGAGTACGGCATCTACCTCGGTCACGTCATCAAAACTGCAGAGGCGATTGGTGCGAGAACGCAGCTCCCCCGGGGTTTGTGGGCCGCGCAGCAGCAACTCGCAGATGATGCCGAGTTCCTGCGCATCGAATTTCAGTTCACCAAACTCGGTGTTGCAGAATCTGTGCTGGTAGCGGGGTACCCGGGCATTGAAACCTGCCGTGTTGACTACCAGGCGTCGGCGGATCAGCTCGTCCACCACGGCGCGGATATCGAGTTCGGCCAGATCCAGTACCGGCTCACGGTTACTCTTCTGGTTGCAAGCATTGACCAGTGCATTAAGGGAGAGGGGATATTGATCCGGGGTGCAGATCTCTTTTTCAATCAGACACCCGATGACACGGGCCTCCAGCGGGCCAAGTACTAACTCCATTTCCTACTCCCTAGCAAATCGCGATATCAAGAGCCCCCTATCTTAGTCATGGTCTGCGCCGCGTCTAGCGTTGCGCACCATTTTTGCGAGCTAATCAGGGGGTTGGCGAAAGGCTCGCCAACGCCGGAGGTCACCGCTTTTAGCGTTGCCCCTGATAGAAGCGGGCTTTGTCGGCATACATGGCGTCGTCCGCCACCCGGCTCAGCTCTGCCAACGGGGTCTGGTCGCTACTGCTCCAGCCGATGGCGAAACGCAGCGGGAATCTGTGCTCCCCATGTTGCACGATGGCGTGCTGCTGGCTTGCCTCCAGTCTGCCTGCCAGCTGTTGGCAGGCAAGGTGATCCGCCTCCGCCAGTAGCACGAATTCGTCTCCTCCCATTCTGAATATGCTCTCATTCTGTCGGCACAGCGTGCGCAGTAGTCGTGCCATCTGGATCAGCAGGGCGTCGCCCGCCTCGTGCCCATACTGGTCGTTGGTGCGTTTGAGGCCGTTAAGGTCGAGCATGAAGAGCGCGAGGTGACGTTCCGGATGGCGCGCCAGCACCGTCTGATAGTGATGAAACGCCTCTTCGAACGCCTGTCGGTTGGGGAGGCCGGTGAGGTTATCAGTGCGAGCGACCCGCGCCAGCTCGTCGGTGAAGAGGCGCCCCTCGATGCCTACCGCCAGCTGTTTGGCAAACAACCGCAAGATGGCCCTGTCTTCGGACTCCAGCCCCTCGGCGCTCACCATGAGATAACCAAACAGCACACCGCTTTGGCTGCCGGGTAGGGTCATGATCTTCCAGGAGGCATTATCCCACTGGCATTCGGAGTGTTTGACCTCCTCATCCATCAGTTGGGTCAGCTTCTCCTGCAGGGCATCCCGCAAGGGAGCATCGACCCCCTGGGTCAGGGAGTAGTGGGGCTGGCCATCGCGGCGGATCACCAGCCCCCAGCGGTGACCGGGATAGAGCTGGGAGAGCTGCAACAGGGCGGAGCTAGCCAGCTCGGCGATATCCACATCCAGCTGCTGGTGCAGGCCGAACTGCAGCCAGGATTGCAGCACATGGCGGCTGCGCTCCTCCCGGCTCAGGGCCGAACGCAGGGCGGTCGTTTGGGATGCCACCTCTTGCTCCAGCTCGTCATTGAAGCCGAGCAGCCGCTGGTTGAAGGCCTCTTTCTCGCTGTTGGCCTGCTGCAGTTGTTCGTTCTGTTGATAGAGTGCCCGCACCTGGGCCGAGATGGTGTAGGCCATCTCCTGCAGCAGTTGGCGTACCTCGTCGTACTCCACAAAGCGCAGCGGTGCCTGCCGTTGCTGGTAGTTGCCCTTGCCATAGCTGCGCACCAGCGCGGCCAGCGAGCGCAGCGGTCGGGTGAGCCAGCGGGTAAGCCAGACACAGCCGATGGCCACCAGCAGCAACATGACGGCGATGCTGATGGTGAGCAGCTGCTGGGATTTGTTCAGCTCGCTAACCCTGTCATCGCTGTAGCTGTAGAGGGTGATGGTGGGGGTAATCATCTCTGCAAGTTGTGGCCAGCCGATGGTCAAGAGCTGCGCCATCTGGCTGGGGATCCGGTCATCCATGTCTCTGGTGTTGTCATGTGAGCCCTCGTAGAGAGGGGGATCTCCTTGTGAAATGACCAGATACTCGCTCCCCTTGAGATAGGGTTCCAGCAGCTGGGCCATCTGTCGCCAGGGGAGGATAGCCATCACGAAGCCGGAAGGGGTCTGCATCACGCCAGCACGCTGGTGATTGCGATAGATGGGGGCCACCAGCGCCAGTCCGCCGCTGCGGTCCTGCTCCATATCGCCGATCAGCAGGGGATCATCCACAGGCATCAGCAGATGTTTACCCTGTTTGGCTTCCCGCGTCTTGCTCCAGGCCATCAGCTGTGGCATCAGGTTGCTCGATTCAAGGTGGGAGGCCCGGCCGTTGATGTACTCCACCACCAACCCCTTGTCATCGATGAGGTAGGCCGAGGTCAGTAAACTGTTGGACTTGATGAAGGTAGCCAGCGCCAGCCGGGCATGACTGGAGAAGAGAAAATTCTCGAGTGCCTGATTGAGCACCCGGTCGTTGCTGAGTTGCTGAAGTTGGGTGCCGATCAGCTCGCTGCGAAAGCGTGCCTCACGGGTCATGCTGGTGAGGGCCCGTTCCAGCTGGGATTGTTCGCTCTGGGCAATGATCTGGTGCTGACGAGCCAGCAATATGCCGCTCACCAGCAGCGCAGGCAGCAGGGCAACGGTGAACAGGATGACGATGAGCGTGGGGCCGAGACGAAAGGTACGGTGGCTCATTTTGACTTGACCTGCCGGTATTGCTGATCAGCCAGTTGCTGCATGTAACGGGCCGCATCAGCAGCACTGCTTCCCTCCTTGAAACGCTCGAACCCCTTGTCCATCGCCTGCCAGGCAATGGACATGGCACTGTCGGAAGGCATGGGAGTACTGAGGGTAAACTGTTCCAGCAGCACCTTTTCGTGCGGGGCGGGGTGTTGGTTGATGGCGGCAAAAGCCCGCTGATTGATTGGCAACAGCGCTCCCTGCCGATAGATCAATTGCTGATTATCGTCCCGCTGGATGAAGGCCATCAGGGCTTTGATGACGGCCTGCCGCTCTTCATCTGCCATTGCCCAACGAGAAACACTGAGAACGTAGGCTCCGCTCATGGAGTGCATCGGGCGCTCTTCCCAGTGAGGCAGCAGGGCCACCCCAAGCCGTTCACCCATGTTTTTCACCAGGTCATTGAAAGCCCAGTCCCCATTGACCAGATAGGCACTCTTGCCCTCGTTGAAACGGGCCAGGGCGGTATCATAGTCGCAGTCGGGATCGCCCCACTGCTCTCTGGCGACAGTACGGTATGCTTCCAGTGCCTGAACCATGGCCGGGGTGTCGAGAGTGATGCGCCCTTCGGTCACCGGCGAGCCACCAAAGGTAAGCAGAAACGCCGCAAAGTAGTACATGTCGTGATAGGGCCAGCTGACGGGGGAGACCCCTTGTGCAAGCAAGGGGGGAGTAATGGCGTTCAGCTCTTGCCAGCGGGTGATTGGGGTTGAGACCAGTGTCTTGTTGTAAAACAGCATCAGATGGTTGCCCTGCATCATGGGCATGCCCCAGCGCTGCCGGTCGAGGGTGACATAACGCAGGGCGCTGGCCATCAGCGCGGGGGAAAACCACTCGGCCGGGATGGGGGCGAGGGTCATCTGGCGATAGAGGCCGATAAAATCGGAGGGGATCAGCATCAGGTCGGGCAGCCCCCTTGCCTGAGCCGCCAGCAGGATATCTGCCTTGATCTTGCCCGGCTCGATCTGGGTGACGTGAACCTTGTGATTGCCTTCCTGATTGAAGCGGGTGACCACGTCGTCGATCACATACCCGGCCTGCTGGGAGTGCCACAACTCCAGCACTGGCTCCTGGGCCCGCAGTGGCTGAATGCCAGAGAAGATGCAAAGCAGCAAAAGATGATAAAAAACGCGATCTATGGTCATGTTACCATCACATCTGTACCTTGGATCAGAAATGAAAAATGTAACAAACAACCGCTCCTGTCGGTAGTGTGGTGGATCAACTAATTGAGTTAAGAGACAAAAAGCCCGGCGCTTGGGCCGGGCTGAGGGATAAATTGCTTATCCGGATTATCTTCGAGGCATCTATTGTGGATGTTGCTTGAGGATGTCGTATATCTCCTCTTTCAGTTTGAGTTTCTGTTTTTTCAGATCCCTCACCTCGGCGCTATAGTCGCTGGCGTGATGTTTTTCCAGCTTTCTAATCTCCGCATCCAGGTCGTTGTGCAAGTCAAACTTCTTCTGGAAATGGACATCACTGCTCTTCAGTTTCGAGATAAGTTCTCTGTACTCTGGGAACATGTAATGGAGCCTCCTTGGTTTCGTTTGATTGTGCCTTAGAGACCAAACTACCCCTTACCCCCCCAGATAAATGTGATCCGGATCCAATTCGGCAACAATGGTTTGCTGCATAAAGAGTATGTTTTTTAACTTCTTGAATCAAAAGCAGATCAGACATTCATTAGTCAGAGGGAGAGGGAAAAACTGGAATCCTGATCACAGTTGTGACGGCGGGATGATGGCCGTTAGCCGGTAAACGGCAGCAAAAAAGGGGCATAGAGCCCCTTCATGTAACCGGTATGGCGTTTACTCTTTTTTCTTTTTCTTCTCGGGCAGCGGCTTGCCGTCGCGGTGGATCACCTTGCCCGCCTCAAAGCCAATCTGGGCGGCCAGCTCCTCCAGATCCGCCGACTTGGCCTGATCCCCGATGGCGTAGCGATAGTTGGCGATGGAGAGTTTGTCAGCCACCGGCGTGCCCGGGACGATAGGCTCGCGCCAACCCTGGCCGATGTGAGCCACCAGGGTGCCATTCATCAGCAGCTCGCCGACGATCTCCTGGGTCGGATTGCCCTTGCCGTAGGTGAGACCCTGCGGGTGCTTCTTGCCGACCAGCGGCTCGTTGCTGGCGGGGATCAACTTGGTTCGGATCAGCCACTTGGGCTTTTTGGTGTTGCCCACCGCCTTGCCGGTCTGGTACTCGTTGATCTTGATGGTCTTGATCATCTGGGCCATGAAGTCCTTGGTCAGCGCCTTCTGGGCGTCGCTGGTTTCATCGATGGCGATGGGGGCCACATACCAGGTCTGGGTGGCTTGAGCCTTGGGAGCGGCAGGGGCAGTTTGCGCCATGGCCAGGGGGCTGAGCAGGATGGCAGCCAGCAAGAGTCCTATCTTCTTCATTGTGATTCCGCTTTTGTTTCAACAAGAATTTTGTTTTGCCAGCGACGACTGCGCCAGCGCCAGAACATGGCCAGACCGCGCACCCACTCGTCGCAGGCCAGCGCCAGCCAGATACCGACCAGTCCATAACCCTGCATGATACCGAGGAAATAGGAGAGTGGCACGGCAATTCCCCACATGGAGAGCAACGCCATGTAGAGGGGGAAACGGGCATCCCCGGTGGCCCGCAGGGCGTTGATCACCACCAGATTGAAGGTGCGGCCGGGCTCGAGGATAAGGCTGATAAGAAACAGTTGCGCCACCTGGGTGATGATGTCGGCATCATCGGTAAAGAGGCTGATGATGGTACGGCCATTGAGGGCAGCCGCCACGGCGATGACGCAGGTGACTGCCAGCCCGAGCTTGAGGCTCTTGAGCAGCTGTTGATAGGCGCGATCGAACTGCCTGGCACCTGCCAGATGACCGATGATGATCTCGTTGCCAAGGCCGATAGAGAGGCCAAACAGCAGGATAAACAGGCAGATCTGGAAGAAGTAGGATTGGGTCGCCAGCGCCTTGTCACCCAGCAGTCCGACAAAGGCTGTCACCACCATAAACTGCAGCATCCAGGAGAGATTCTCCCCTGCAGCAGGCAGGCCGATATGGAGCACCTTGCCCAGCATCTCCCGGCTGGGGTGGACGATATCACGCACCACCAGTCGAATGCCGGTCTTGCGGGCTACCAGCCACACCAGCAGCACCACGCCGATCAGGCGGCCCGCGACCGTGCTGATGGCGACACCGGCGACGCCAAGCTGGGGCAGGCCGAACCAGCCGTAGAGCAGCAGCAGGTTGCCGACGAAGGTGATGAGGTTGACGATGAGGGTCACATACATCGCCTGACGGGTGTGGCCGTGAGCGCGCAGGGTCGCCGCCAGACAGAGGGCTGCGGCCTCCGGTAACAGGCAGAGACCGATGATTTGCAAGTAAAGCGTCCCGTCGCTCATCAGGTTGGCAGGCAGGTTCATCAGCGCCAGCATGGTGCTGGCCCCCGCCATCACACCGATGGCGGCCACCAGACCGATCAGCAGGTTGAAGCCGATGGCGGTGTGGATCACCACCCGACTCTTCTCCCGATCGCCGGCCCCCAGATACTGGGTGATCACCACGCTGGTGCCGATGCTGACGAAGCTGAACAATGTGATGGCGAGATCGAACACCTGATTGCCGACCGCCAGCGCGGCCACTCCCTGATAGGAGACGTGACCTACCATGAAGGTATTGAGGGCACCGGTCAGAAAGTGCAGGGCGAGATCGATAAAGAGCGGCCAGGTCAGCGCAAAGAGGGTGCCCGGGCCTGCGTGGGATTGAGATTGCATGGCATGTCCAACAGCTGGGAGGGCACGGGGGAGTGCCCTCTGGGGGCGCATTTAACACCAAGGCCAAGGCCGGTGCAATCCTTGTGCAGGATTGCACCGGCCAGGGGAGCAGGCCAAGGGATCAGGCAGGCGTGGCGCCCGCCTCCTGTTCGCTTGGCAGGGTGAGGCGCGCCGAGTCGGGCAGGGCATCATCCTGCGGCCAGTTGGAGCGGATGGCATCAGTGGTGCTCTCCACCACCGCATCATCCTTGAACACCGGCTCGCGGTAGCAGCGGGTCAGGCGCAGCGCCTGATACATGTCGGGGCAGAGGATGATCCCTTCATCGCCCACCCGCACGCCCGCCTGCTTTAGCCAGTGGGTCATCTGGCCGTGGCGACCCGCCATCACCATATGGATGCCGCGCCGTTTCAGCTCTTTGTGCAGCTCTCCCACCATGCTCATCACGCTGATGTCCTGATGGGTGAAGCAGGCGACCGCATCGATCACCAGACACTTGGGGGCTCGGGGATCCTGTACCAGCAGGGCCATTACCCGGCGCTTGAAATAGGGGGCGTTGAAGTAGGTCAGCGGCGAGTTGAAGCGATAGACCAGAATACCCGGGATCGCCTTGGCCTGTTCGTTGTCTCCCAGGGTGCGCACTACCCCCTCGTCATCCATGCCGAGCAGTTGATCGGTGGGACGCATCACATTGCGCAGAAACTGGAACAAGCCGAGCAAAACCGCGAGCGTAATCCCGGGGATCACCCCCATGGTGAGCACGCTGATAAAGGTGACCAGCGCCAGCCAGAAGGCGGAGCGATCGGAGTGGCGCAGGGCCCAAAGACCGCGAAAATCGGTGAGCGACAGGGAGGCCATCACCAGCACCACCCCGAGGGCGGCAGTGGGTATATATTTGAGCGGCGCCGTCAGATAGAAGGTGATGAGGGCGATCACCGCCGCAGCGATGATGGAGACCAGCTGGCTCTTGCCGCCGTTGGCGTCGTTGACCGCGGTGCGTGAATCCGCGCCGCTGATGGCAAAACCCTGGGAGACCGCGGAGGCGAGGTTAGCCATACCGAGGGCCCGAAACTCCTTGTCCGCGTCGATTTCGTAACCGTTTTTGGCGGCAAAGCTGCGGGCGGTCAGCATCATGGAGACGAAGCTCACCATGGCGAGGTTAAGGGCAGGCAGCACCAGCTCCCGCATCAGGCCGGGGGGAAATTCCGGCATCTGGAAGGCGGGCAGGCCGGAGCCCACCGTCCCCAGGGTAGCGATATCAAACTGGCCCAGATTGAAGCCCCAGACCAGCGCAGCGGTCACCACCATGGCCACCATGGAGGAGGGCCATGCCGGTTTGTAGCGTTTGGCCAGCAGCAGGGTAAGCAGGGCCACCAGACTCATGGCCAGGGTCGGCAGATGGGTCTGGGTAATATAGGTGGCCCCGCTGGCGATCCGCTCGATGAGGTAACGTTCGCTGAAGGTGAAGCCGAAGATCTTGGAGAGCTGGCCCACCATGATGGTGATGGCCACACCATTGAGCAGCCCCATCAGGATGGGTCGGGAGAGAAAGTCCGCCAGCACTCCCAGCTTGAAGCGGCTGGCAATCAGGCACCAGAAGCCGGTCATGGCGGTCATGGTCATCACCAGTTGCCAGTGACGAGTGGGGTCGCCTGCGGCCAGCGGCGTCACCACGGCGGCGATGACCGCACAGGTGGCGGCATCAGGGCCGACGATCAGCTGGCGGGAGGTGCCAAACAGGGCATAGACCAGCATGGGCAGGATGCAGGAGTAGAGACCGACGATGGCACCCACCCCGGCAAGCTCGGCATAGGCGATGGCGACGGGCAGCGCCACGGCCGCCACCGAGAGTCCGGCGCGAAGATCTGGCATCAACCAGGCGCGCTGGTAATGCAGCAGGGCGGCGAGGCCCGGTAGCCAGCGTTCGAGAGAGAAGAAGTCGCGCATTATTTAACCCATTGAGTTACAACCAGCTTTTCCCCTAGTGTGCCCAAGGTTATCGAAAGATTGCAATCAGGTTATGGCCAGTTTACCTGAAGGTCAGGCCAGATAGCCTGCCAGCGTTTCTCCTTGATGCGCTGGGTAAAAATCTGTTTGTCCTGACGACATCTGGGGTTGGCACTCACTTGCAGCGACCAGTTGATGGTAAAGCCGTAGGGGGCAAGCCACTCGAACTCGCCATCTCGGGTGAGGCGCACGCCGATGCAGGTGGGCACTTCGACCCAGTGGCTCAGCGCCTCAAGGCTGCTGGCAAACGGCGTTACCAGCTGCCGCGTGTGCATGCGGGCCTGATTGCGCACTTCCCACTGCTGATCCGGCAGCCGCTTTGCCAGCCAGGCTTCATGCGCCGTCTCGGCCAGCCGTTGCGGATCGGTTTTGTCGAGATAGATAAGGTCGATATCGTTGAGCGGGGTGGGCTCCGCCTTGTGGTGAAGGTGATCCCAGATGAGGTTGCGGATAAAGCCTGCTCCCAGCGCCCAGTCGGGCAGATTGAGCTCGGCCGCGGCTTGCAGGCAGGCCATCCGCTGCGGATCGGCCCGCAGCAGGGCTTCTGTTTTGGCTTGGAATTGCTGTTCGAGGGCGGAGTTCAGAGGTTCAGTTGTTGGCATTGCGGCGTAACCAGACATCAATGTAGCGGCAGCTCGGCACTATAGTGAGCCCCTCCGCCTGAGTCCAGTTGAAGAAGGCACGCGCCAGCTGATCGGCAATCCCCTGCACCCGCAGCTCGGGCGGCACGAAGGTGCTGTAGGCGTCGATGGTCTTGGCATCGAGCCGCCGGTAGCGCAGTCTCGACTCTTTCCCCTCCACCATACAGATGAACTGCTGCTGGTTGGCCTGATGGATGATGTCGCTCATGGTGGGCACCTCTGGCATAAAGTTGGGTCTCTCGGCACAACATAACTGTTAGCCAAGGTATAGAACAGATAACAGATAGTGGATGATGTATCGATTGTTATCAGGATTATTGAGCCAGCTCTTGCTCTCTGGCTTTTATCTTGGCACGAATCGATGTGGCAATAATCAGCAAGTTCGGAAGAGGTAAAAATGGACACGGTAATGTTGAAAGTTACCCGGAAGGTGTTGGCTCAAAGTCAGAACAGCCCGGATCAGCGGCAGATTGCGATTTCTGATGCATCTAACCCTGAACTCAAGGCTCAGTTTGAAACGACAGGTAAAAATAGAAAAATTCGGCTGTTGTTGGCCAGGAGAATCTCATTGTGGATGGGGGATACGGGGGCTATTTGGTATAGCCACAACCGAGCGAGCAAAAAGAACCAAGAGGATTTTGATCAACTCTTTTCATTGTTGGCGCACCATCCTGATGCGCCATTCCAGTTTATTTGTGAGGTTGTAGCCGATTAGCCACTAGGCCCAGGCTCGCTCCAACAGAGTGAGTAACTGCTCACGGTCGGCGTCCTTGCGATTGAACAGCAGGGCACCGTCGTTGACCGCCAGATCGCGGATCTCGGTCAGTAGTGAGCGATCGCTTACCCCTGCCTCGCTCATGGTGCGCGGCAGCTTGACCGCTTGCCACAAGGTGTCGCGCAGGGTGCGAATAGCTGTGATGGTCGCCTCCGCCCGCTGATGGGCTGGGGTGGCAGCAAAGCGCTCTGCCCCCACCAGCGGTAACAGCAGCCGGGCCAACTCGCTATCCACCTCGGGGCGGTTGTAGTCGAGCACGGTCGGCAAAAAGAGATTCATGCATAGCCCGTGGGGCAGATGGCAGCGGGCTCCCAGACTGTGGCCGAGGGCGTGCACCAGCCCCACCATGGAGTTGGAAAAAGCCATGCCAGCCAGCGTGGAGCCTTCCGCCAGTTGCAGCCGCAGCTGTTTGTTTTGCGGGTCGTGGATGATTTGCGGCAGGGCGCTGGCGATCTTCTCCACCGCCATCAGGGCCAGCGCATCGCTCACTGGGTTTTTCGCTGTGCCGATAAAGGCCTCGATGGCGTGGGTCATGGCGTCCATGGCGGTAGCGGCGGTGATATTGAGGGGCAGTCCCTGGGTCAGGCGCGGGTCGAGCACCGCCAGCTGGGGCAGCAGGAAGGGGGAGGTGAAGGGCACCTTGCGCCCGCTCGCCTCATCCTTTATCACCGCAACCAGCGTCACCTCTGATCCTGTGCCCGCCGTGGTGGGCACCACCGCCAGCGGCTTGAGGGGACGGGTCAGGCAACCGGCGCCCGAGTAGTCGAGCAGATGATCCCCCCCCATGGAAGTGAGAATGTTGACCGCCTTGGCGGTGTCGATGACCGAGCCGCCCCCCAGCGCCACCAGACTGTCGCAGTCGAGCTCGCGATAGCGTTTGGCGATCCGCTCCACCACGGCGGTGGAAGAGTCGGCCGGGATCTCGTCCCAGATGGCGGCGACCGGCAGCTCCCCTTCGGCCAGCACATTGGCCAGCAGGGTGGCAAGGCCGGTGGCATTGACCCCCTTGTCGGTCAGCAGCAGCGGGCGACAGGCCCCGAGGCTGGCCAGCTCGCTGGCCAGTTGCTCCAGCGCCTGTTCACCGGCCAGCAGTTTGACCGGGCAGAAGAAATCGTAATAGCGGCTCATTTCAAGGCTCCTTGCGCGTTAGCCGGTCACCAGACCCAGATAGATGTTGCAGGCCCGGCCGATCTTGTTGGTCGGGGCGGGATAGTGGCGCAGCAGCGGCCGCGCGATAAAGGCGGGCAGGATCAGGGACTGCAACTGCTCAAGCCCCCGCACCAGATGCATGGCGACGGTCAGATCCCCCTCCACCAGCAGCCGGTTTTCGCCAAATGCCTGATTGACCCCGAGCCGAAAGCTCAGGGCGCGAAAGGCGATATTGGGGTGTTTGAAGCGCACCCGTAGCGGATGGATGGTGGCATGGGGGGCGACAGGCGCACCGGGATACCAGCGCCCACCCTGCTTGTGCATGTTCATGGCGTAGCCGATGCCGCCTACTTCGAGGCGAATAGCCAGCCCGTCCGGCAACGGCGCCAATTCGCGGCGTACCGCCTCATCGGTGCGGGCGGCGCGGCAGAGGGTACGACCCACCACCCAGAGCAGAGTGGTGATCCAGAGGCGGCGGCCAAGGGCGGCCGCAGGTTCAAACATCCGTGTTTGCATGGGGATTGGCTCCTGAGATGGCTGACCAGAAGAGGGCGAACGCACTGGCTTGCCAGTAGTCGTCCTCTCCCAGCTCCGGTTGATCGACAAACAGTGATGCGCAGGCGAGGAACTGGCCCTGACACACCTCCAGCAACAGTGGTGCGGGAGCCTGCATCAGCTCGCCGCTGGCCTGTCCCTTTGCCAGCAGAGCAGGCAGAAAGCGCAGGGCATCGTTCAGGATCTGGCTGCGGGCCGGTCTGGCCAGCAGCGGAGAGTGAAAGAAGCCCAGCACGAATTTGAGCTCATTGGGATGCGCGAGCATCCACCCCATCGCCAACTGCCAGTAGTGGCGGGTCTGGTCGTACAGCGGCAGGGTGGGATCTGCTTCATGGATGGCGCTCCCCATCCGGGTCTTTACATCCTGATAGAGGGCGAGGATCAGCGCCTCCTTGCTCGGAAAGTGGTGGAACAGAGTGCCGTTGGCCACCCCGGCCGCCTTGGCGATACGGGCGGTGGCGGCCCCCTGCAGGCCATCTTCGGCGCAGAGGGCGAGGGCGGCATCCAGGATCTGGCGGCGCTTGTCGGTCATGGTTTGTGGCTGCGGGATAGCCTGCTTCATTGTCATCTCCATCAGCGCAGGAAGAAGGCCATCATCAGCTTCTGGATCCAGCTGTGGTAGGGGGGATGGATCAGGGAGCCGGTGGTGAACTTGCCGCGGGTCAGCACGGTTTTTGCCTTGGAGAAGGTAAGAAACCCCTCGTGGCCGTGGTAGTGGCCCATGCCGGAGGCGCCGATGCCGCCAAACGGCACATCGTCGGCAGCCACCTGAAACAGGCTCTCGTTGATCGCCATGCCGCCGGAGTGGGTCTCCCGGGTCACTCGCGCCTGCAACTCGGGATCGAAGCTCATCAGATAGAGGGCCAGCGGGCGGGGCCGCTCGGCCACATAGGCGAGCGCCTCCTCCAGGGTGTCGTAGGGGATGAGCGGCAGCAGCGGCCCGAAGATCTCCTGCTGCATTACCTGACACTGACCCGGCACCCCGGTCAGCAGATGGGGCACCAGCAGGCGACGCTGGTCGTCGCGGGCCGGGCTGCCACAGGGATGGAGCTGGGCACCCGCCTGCTCGGCTTCATCGAGCCAGCTGACGAGACGTTGATACTGGCGGTCGTTGATGATGGCGCCGTAGTCGGCGCTATTGAGCCCCTGCGGGTAGAGCTTGCTGAAGTGGCGGCGATAGGCGGCGATAAAGTTATCCACCTCGCTGCGGGGCAGCAGCACATAGTCGGGGGCGACGCAGATCTGCCCGGCGTTGAGGCTCTTGCCGAAGATCATCCGCTCGACCGCGGTGGCGACCGGCATGTCGGGGGCGATGAGACAGGGGCTCTTGCCACCCAGCTCAAGGGTGAGGGGGGTGAGCTGGGGCGCGGCGGCGGCCATCACCTGCTTGCCCACCATGGTGGAGCCGGTAAAGAGCAGGTGATCGAACGGCAGTGAGCTGAACGCCGCCGCCATCTGGGCATCTCCCTCGATGATGGCGATCTCGTTTTCGTCAAACACGCTGGTGAGCATGGTGCGCAGCACGGCGTTGGTATGGGGAGTGAATTCGGAGAGTTTCAGCATCGCCCGGTTGCCCGCTGCGATGGCGGTGATGAGGGGGCCAAGGCTCAGCATTACCGGAAAGTTCCACGGCACGATAATGCCGACCACCCCGAGCGGCTGGAAGTGCACCTCAACTTTGGCGGGGGCCAGCAGCAGGCCGGTGTGGCGGCGGTGGGGCTGCATCCAGCGCTTGAGCCGCTTCTGGGTGTAGTTGATCTGCATGATGCAGGGCAGCACATCAGCGATCAGGCTATCGTAGTGGCTGCGCTGACCATAATCTGCCGCCAGCGCCTTGCACAGCTGCCCCTTGTGGGCGAGCAACGCCTGCTTGAGTTTGGTCAGCTGCGCCCGGCGCTCGGCCAGGGTAGGCATGGGGTGAGCCAGACTCGCCCGCTTGAGCCGTGCCAACTGATCCGGCAGGGACAATTTGATGGCGAGGATATCCTCAGGAGTGTGTTGAAGCTGCGCCGCACCCATGTTGTTCTCCGCATGAAAAATGACCGACTGATTAGTCGGTCTAAATCTAGTTGTTTGTTACCGGAATGTAAAGCTGGCAAGCTCTCTCCCGTTCACCTCGAGCCAGACGCAAGAGAGAACTGTGTGTCTCCCCACACTTTTGTGGTTTGCTCGTTGGTGGCTTATCTAATAAGGGGTAGTTTTTGGCTATTAACCTACACGGAGAGAGCACTATGACCAGGGAACTGAACAGCTTGTTGGCCCGGCTTGAAGATGTGGTTGAGCGGATGCCGGATTGCTTCAACACCTACGAATTCGCCCAGAAGCTGGCACTGCAATATCAGCCGGAGTTCTTTGCCGCGGGCCACTCTCTGGCCGAGCACGAGGGCAAGGTACTGCGGGTGCTGCACCAGAAGATCGCCGAGGCGCTGGCAGGCAGCGAGAGGGTGATTGAAGGGGCACTGCTCCCCTGCGTCACCCCCTGGGGGGAGAAGGCGACCTCACCGCGTTGGCACCGCAAACACTGAGGATCCGGTCAGGCAGATCACTGCCAGATAGCAGATAACGAACAACGATAAAGGGCGCGGCGCTGACAACAGGGCCGCGCTTTTTTTATGCAGATTGTCGCCAGCAGCGCCCCCGCTGCCGGGAGCAAAGGCCCGGTCTGTGATCCCATGCCGGGATACGAGACCGTCAGCCGGGTAGACTCTCCCTTTTGTCGCAGGGTTTGTCACCGTAGGAATTTCTCATGACCCATAAAATCATTCTGGATACCGACCCGGGTATCGACGATGCCATGGCCATCCTGTTTGCCGAGGCCCACCCCGCCATCGAGCTGCTCGCCATCACCACAGTTTTTGGTAACGCCACCATCGACAATGGTACCCGCAACGCCCTCTGGCTCAAGCAGAAGTACGGCATGAAGGCGGATGTGGCCAAAGGCGCGGCTGCCCCGCTGCTGCGCGAGCCGGTCGGCCCTACCACCATAGTCCACGGCCCGAGCGGCTTTGGCGACATGGAGGCGGGGGAGGTGACTATCGCTCCGGATCCCCGCCCCGCCTGGCAATATATTGTCGAGGCGGTCAAAGCCGCACCGGGGGAGATCACCCTGGTCACTATCGGCCCGCTGACCAATCTGGCGCTGGCGCTGCAACAGGCGCCCGAGATTGTCTCGCTGGTGAAACAGGTGGTAGTGATGGGAGGAGCCTTTGGCGTCAACGGCCATCGCGGCAACGTCACCCCCTATGCCGAAGCCAATATCCACGACGATCCCGATGCCGCCGACCGGGTCTTTACCGCCGATTGGCCGGTAGTGATCATCGGGCTGGACGTGACTCAGCAGAGCTTCTTCAGCAGCGCCTATCTGGATGAGCTCAGGGACAAGGCGGGGGAGCCGGGCCGCTTCCTGTGGGATGTCAGCCGCTTCTACCTGCGCTTCTACTCCGAGAAGCTGGGGCTCTCTGGTTGCCACGTTCACGATCCGTCCGCCATCGCCTATGTCATTGACCCGACCCTCTTTACCCTGCGCGAGGGGCCGGTGCGGGTGATTACCAGCGGCCCGGCCATCGGCCACACCCTGCAAAAGTTCGATGGCAAGCGCCACTCCCACGATGATTGGGCAGCCTATCGTCCGCAGCAGGTCGGGGTGGCGGTGCGCGATGAAGCCTTGCTGGCGCTCTATCGCGAGACGCTGGTGGGCTGGGGCAAAGATTGCTGAGCAAAGAGGCGCTATTACGTTGAGGCGGGGGCTGTGATCGGCGCCAAACAATCGGAACGCTCGGCCGCTTATACTGCCTTATATCAAGAGCTTGGGAGGGATGAAGATGGCCTGGATTTCCTTGATAGTGGCGATTGCGCTGATCTGGTGGTTGATGAAGCTGGGGCGTGGCGCCCTGTTCGAGATCCGCCTTGCCCCCGGCAAGGTAGTGGTCAAGCAGGGCAAGGTGTCACCCGCCTTTATTGAGCATGCCAAGCAGATCCTGCGCCACGACACGGTGCGCGGTCGCATCGTGGGGCAGCGTGATGGCGATGGCGTGAAGCTGATCTTCTCCCGCTCCATCCCCGAACCAGTGGCCCAGCGGTTTCGCAATATCTTCCCCTATGGCGATTACCGCCAGCCAACGGCGCCACTGCCGGGGCCCAAATCCCGCAAGGGATAAGCACCGGAACCTGGTTCATCAATAGCAAACGGGCCTCCAGTGGAGGCCCGTTTTTTATGGCACTTGGCCAAGAGAGAGCTGGCAGCCCTTACTCCTTGCCGTGCAGCTCGCGCTGGGTCTTGACCGCCGCCGCCTTGACGGCGGTGCCTTCATTGCCCCAGGAGGCGCGCAGGGTGTTGACCAGCTCGGCGAGCCGCTCATCATCCATGGTCCAGCCATAGCCCGGCATGTGGTAGCCGAGATGACCGCGGGTGACCGGGGTCTCGGCCCCGTGCAGCAGCACATTGATCAGGCTCGACGGATCGCTCGCCAGCACGGTGCGGTTGTTGACCAGCGAAGGGATGACGTGGTCATTGCCCTGGCCGTTGACCCCGTGACAGGTGGAGCAGTACATGGCGTAGTCCGCCTTGCCGCTGGCACTGGCGTAGGCGCGGGCCCCTTTCTCCGCCACCGGCTCATCTTTCAGATCGGTGAGGTAGGTGGCGATGCTGGCCAGATCGGCGTCGCTGAAATATTGACTGCTGTGAGTGATCACTTCCCCCATGGGGCCCGCGACCGCTTCATGCTGGCTGCGGCCGGTTTTCAGCAGGTCGATCAGCGCCTGCTTGCTGTAACGGCTGCCGCGAATATCGGGGGCATACCAGCCATCCAGCGCCGCCCCGCTCAGGTAGACGGGATCCGCCTCGGTCAGCGCTTTCTCCTGCATGCCAAGCCCGCGCGGAGTGTGGCAGCTGCCGCAGTGGCCGGCACCCTGCACCAGATAGGCGCCGCGGTTCCACTCTTCGCTTTTGCCTGCGACCGGGGTGAAGCGGCTGTCATCGTGGTAGACCCAGTTCCAGCCCATCAGCGGCCAGCGCATGTTGAGGGGCCAGGGGATGTCGCTCTCCTTGTTGGCAATGGCCAGCGGCTGCACCTCCTTCATCAGATAGTGATAGAGATCTTCGAGATCCTGATCGCTCATCTTGGCGTAGGCGGTGTAGGGCATGGCCGGATAGAGGCGATGCCCGTCGCGGGCCACCCCTTCGCGCATCACCTTGATGAACTCCGGCAGGCTGTAGTTGCCGATACCGTGGGTCTTGTCCGGGGTGATGTTGGTGGCAAATACGGTACCGATGGGGGTCGGGAACCCTTTGCCGCCCGCCAGCGGCTTGCTTGCCTCGCTGGTGTGACAGGCGGCGCAATCGCCCAGCTTGGCCACATACTCACCGGCCGACATGGCGGGAGCCGCGTGAGCGGCAAGGGCGGGCAGCGCCAGCAGCAGGGCGCTGGCAGTCAGTGACAGGGCGCGGCTCATTGGGCACCTCCCTTGGTCATGGCGACCAGCTCGTTGACGGCGCGCCATGCCTCGTCGATGGCGGCGTGGGCGTAGGGACTCCAGCCCGAATCGGAGTTGGCGATAGTGATGTTGCCGACCGGCTTGCGACCCAGCTCGATCCACTTCTCGCACTGCTCCTCGTCATCAAACAGGGTGTTGGTGACATAGGAGTAGCCGTGGGACCAGCGGTTGACCGTGATGGCGAGGATATCCTGCTCATGGTTGAAGCCGGCGCTGCCCAGCATCCCCTGCAGCTGTTCGCGGATCATCTGTTCATGCTGCTCGAACGGCATGCCGAGGATCATGGCGCGCCCCTTGCGGGACTGTTCGCGGGCCGACAGGCCGCTGCCCGGCAGGGTCGGGACATAGACCATATGCAGGCACATCGGCTGATCCGGGCTCTTGGGATGCTCATAGCCACCCATGCTGACCGGATAGTCGAGTTTGACCCGGCTGTAAGGGGCTGCCGGGGAGTAGACCTCGTGCACCCCGAGCTTGACGAAGGCTTGCCAGTTTTTGATCACCACCTTGGTGTAGACCAGCGGTGCCTTGACGTTCTGGCGCAGCGCCTCTTTCTGGGGCTCCGGCATCTCGGGCACCATGTAGGGGATCATCATGTTGTAGCCAGCCATGATCGACTGCTTGGCGCGCACCCGGTGCAGTTTCCCTTCTTTGATATAGGTGACATCCACCGCCAGCTTGCCATCGGCGAGGCGCACGTTTTTGGCCTGCAACGCCGTGCTGCCAAGGCGCAGTTGCACCTTGTGCTCAGGCAGGTCGAGCTTGCTGTAGTCAAACTTGGCCAGCACTACATCCTGCATGGTGTGACCCGGCGCCACCTGCGGAATGAGCTTGCGTACCATCAGGCGGGTGAGACCGGCGTTGCCATCGGGGAAGTGGAAGATGTAGGGATCGTCCAGCTCCGCCTGCTCCTCGGCATCCAGCGGCGTCAGATTGAGGCCGTCGAAACCCGGCAAGGCGCAGAGGCGCGCATCGGCGCAGGCGGTGGCGTCGATGCCGACCGCCTGGAAGTCGTTGGTGCGCTGCTGGAAGTAACTGATCGCCCGCTCGCTGAGGCCCACTTTATCGCGCAGGAAGGTGGTGTAGCTGTTGCGAGTCACCCACTCATCCTGCTGCTCGCGGGTCATGCCGCTCAGGTAGTCTATCTTCGCTTCGTGCAGGGCCAACAGGGCGGCCTTGTCGGCATCATCGAGGGGGAAGTCACCGATAAACTCTGCCAGCGGACGACCGTTCAGGCGATCGCGGGGGATATCGTCCGCCACGTTGTGGCCCGGATCCCCGTTCACTATCTTGTTGACGCCAAAGTGCTTCTCGTCGAAATAGACGCCGCGGCTCAGCCCCAGATCCGGATAGAAGGTCTGCTGGAAACCGGCGGCCAGCTCGTCGATGTTGACCTCCAGCGCCTTGAGCAGACCGAGCGCCACCGGGCTGTAGACCGAACGCGGTGATTGCAGGGACTCACTGCCGCCGTAACCCAGGCGCAGGCCATCGGAGGTGGTGAACTCGTTGCGCTTGGCGTGGCCGCCAAAGTCGTCGTGGTTGTCTAGCAGCAGGATCTTTTTATCCGCGCCGAGCAGTTGCTGATAGAAGCAGGCGGCGGCCAGGCCGCTGATCCCGGCGCCGACGATCACCAGATCGTACTCCCCCTCAAGGGGAATATTGGCAAAATCATATTGCTTGCCGTCACGGGCGATGCTGTGGGCCGGTTCGAAAGAGCCCGGGTGGTTGCCGCGCAGGCCGGTGAGGGCGGGCGGGTAGGCCAGGGTTTTATCCGCCAGCGTGCTGCCGCCTTCGGCAGCCTTGAGCAGATTGATGGGGGCGACGCCTGCCGCAATGGTGATGGCAACGCCGTTGAGAAAATCTCTGCGTGTAATACTCATGGCAATACCTGCTGTATGAAAAATGGAAAAGTACAGAGTGGGGTAGCTGGCCAGCAGCAAGAGGACGCAACCTACCGCCATATTTTTATGGCGTCTATATGGGTTGATAATAACTTATTAAACAGATTGATCAAACGAGTATGGAGTGACATATCTGTTTGGGTTCGAATTGTTAAAAAACAATCCAGCTAAAAAATATCGTGCTGTGTTCTGTTCGTCGCGTTTAATTACGTAAATGATGATGAGTTCAAATTGTCGCAGATCATCAAAGTCGACAGGTGTTTATTATTCATGCTGGAGGATTAATTTTTCGTCATATATACCCATATGCTATGTAAGGTTAGTTGGCGAGATAATGCTCCCTGTCCAATTATAAATTGAGAAGAGAGTGTCATTGATTAATTATGGGAAAAGGCGCCATTAATAGTGATACGGATGCAAAATTAACATTTTTCACATGCTGAGGCCAAGTTTGGCACAATCTTAAGATTAATTTTCCATGTTGTTTACATGTTCCGGTTCTGATCACAATGTTGCCCGTTTTTACAACTTTAGCCTTGCGACCATAAGGACACTGCATGAGACCTTTTGAATTAAAGAGGGGCTTGGGTGCTTTGCTGTTGATCGCATCGGCCAGCTTGCTGACCGGCTGCGACATGGCCTTGATGAATCCCAAAGGGCAGATTGGTCTGGAACAGAAATCACTGATATTAACCGCCTTGGGGCTGATGTTAATTGTGGTGATCCCTGTAATTATTATGGCGGTGGTCTTTGCTCGTAAATACCGGGCATCAAATACCAATGCCAAATATACTCCGGATTGGTCTCACTCCAATAAAATTGAGGCGGTTGTCTGGACCGTACCAGTTATTATCATCGTCATTCTGGCAACCATTACCTGGAAAACTTCCCACGAACTGGATCCCTACAAGCCGCTGGAGTCCACGGTGAAGCCGATCCAGATTGATGTTATTTCCCTCGACTGGAAATGGCTGTTTGTCTACCCAGAATTAGGGATTGCCTCGGTCAATGAATTAGCATTCCCGGTCAATACCCCCGTCAATTTCCGGGTGACTTCAGACACTGTCATGAACTCCTTCTTCATTCCCAAGCTGGGCGGGCAAATTTATGCCATGGCCGGTATGCAGACCAAGTTGCATCTCATTGCCAATGAAGCAGGCGCGTATGACGGTATCTCCAGCAGTTATAGCGGAGCCGGTTTCTCGGGCATGAAGTTCAAGGCGATTGCTACGCAGGATCAGGCCGGTTTTGATGCCTGGGTTGCCAAAGTCAAGGCCTCTCCCAAGATGCTGATCACCATGGATGAGTTCAATGCGCTGGCCAAGAAGAGCGAAAACCACCCGGTAGAGTATTTCTCAAGTGCCGATCCGGCCCTTTTCGTCAAGCTGATCAACAAGTTTATGGGTGACATGGGGCATGGCGAGCACAAGGGGATGACCCATAAAGCCCCCTCAGAGCATGGCGCCGCCATGAATCACGATGACATGGCACATATGCAGATGGACCATGCCGCTATGGCGCATGACGGGCAGAAGGAGCATGCCGGACATATGAACGCGCCGTTGGATAACAAGGCTGTGCAAGCAGGATCCGAGGAATAACCGATGTTTGGAAAATTAACACTCGATGCCATTCCGTTCCATGAACCCATCATCATGGTGACGGTAGCCGGTATCATTTTGGGGGGGCTGGCCGTTGCCGGCCTGATCACCTATTTCGGCAAGTGGCAATATCTGTGGAAAGAGTGGCTTACCTCGGTCGACCACAAGCGTCTTGGGGTCATGTATCTGATCCTGGGTATGGTCATGATGCTGCGCGGCTTCGCCGACGCTGTGATGATGCGTACCCAGCAGGTGATGGCTTCGGCTGGTGGTGACGGCATTTTACCGCCGCATCACTACGACCAGATCTTCACCGCCCACGGGGTCATCATGATCTTCTTCGTTGCCATGCCACTGGTGATCGGTCTGATGAATATCGTCGTGCCGCTGCAGATCGGTGCCCGTGATGTGGCTTTTCCCTTCCTCAACAACATCAGCTTCTGGTTCACCGCCGCTGCCGTGGTGTTGATCAACATCTCCCTCGGGGTCGGTGAATTCGCCCAGACCGGCTGGCTGGCCTATCCGCCGCTGTCGGGGCTGGAGTACAGCCCGGGGGTCGGGGTCGACTACTGGATCTGGAGTCTGCAGATCTCGGGGTTGGGCACTTTGCTGACCGGCGTCAACTTCTTCGCCACCATCATCAAGATGCGCGCTCCTGGCATGACCATGATGCGTCTGCCGGTGTTCACCTGGACGGCTTTGTGCTCCAACGTGCTGATCATCGCCTCCTTCCCGATCCTGACCGTTACCATCGCCCTACTCACCGCAGACCGCTATCTGGGTACCCATTTCTTTACCAATGACATGGGTGGCAACATGATGATGTACATCAACCTGATCTGGGCCTGGGGCCACCCCGAGGTTTATATCCTGGTGTTGCCGGTATTCGGGATCTTCTCCGAAGTAGTGGCCACCTTCAGCAAGAAGCGGTTGTTCGGCTACACCTCGCTGGTATGGGCGACCATTGCCATTACCGTGCTCTCCTTCATTGTCTGGTTGCACCACTTCTTCACCATGGGCTCGGGCGCAAACGTGAATGCCTTCTTCGGCATCACCACCATGATCATCTCCATCCCGACCGGGGTGAAGATCTTCAACTGGTTGTTCACCATGTACCGTGGTCGCATCGAGTTCACCTC